>NZ_JAMXSS010000003.1 GCF_024124825.1 Arthrobacter sp. H16F315
ATTTGAGGCGTTGGTTCTTGCTGCTGTCACGGCAGCAACTTCCTGCGCGAGTGAGAGGGTGGCGTAGGCCTGCGCCATGGTGGCTTTGATGGCGGCGGCCGCCGTGGCGTCCTCGGGGAGTTCCTGGGCCGCTTCTGCGAGGAGGGCTGTGGCTTCGGCAAGGTAGGCGTTGTACATATGGTTTCTCCTTTGTGTGATGGGTTATCAGTCCGAAGTGAGTTGGTACAGTCCGGTGAATCCTTGGGGGCGTGGGTAGGGGCAGGGCCAGCCACCCGGCGCGGACTAGGGCGACTTCGGCCAGCGTGTAGAACGGTTCTGTGATTCCGAGCTGGTGCATATAGGCGCAGCGGCCATCGGGCCTCATTTCGTGCTCGCGGTCGAGGCGGGCCTGAACGGCGGGTTTCGCCCGTGCGTTCTCTGCTCCCCAGTTGGAATGGCATGCGGGGCAGTAGGCGACTTCATAGGGCTTCTGCATCGAGGATGGTGGGGAAGCTCTGCGTGTCGAAGAGTGCGAGCTGTCCGGCCAATTCAGCCATGGTCTTGGTTCCTTTCGCGTTCCGGCTGTTAGAAGAGGGCTTCTTGGGTCCATGCCGGGGGTGCTCCTGGTCCAGGTGTTGGATCAGTAACGCGGCGGCTTCCTCCGGGGTCGGTCCCCAAAACCTGGGGTTGTCTGTCCAGTGGCAGACCGTGCAATCCGCGTGCCAGTGGGTCCGCCAGTTGGGGCAGCCCTCCAGCGGAAACGGGCCGGAACAGCACCACGATGTTGCGTCGATCCGCCCCCGCCCCCGGATCTTCTCGGCCTGTTCCTTGGTCAGTGCCATCAGGATTCCCTGCCGGCAAGAGTCAGAATTTTGTCGGGGCGGAACCCTGCCCATGTGTCGGCGTCGGTGATGACGACGGGGGCGGCCATGTGGCCGGCCTTTTTGAAGGCTTCACGCTCGGCGTCGGTCATTTCGCGGCTTTGGTAGGTGATCCCCTGGCGGTCCATGGCCTTCTTGGTGGCGGTGCAGTTGCTGCACTCTCGGCCGGTGTTCGCATCGGTGATGGTGTAAATGGTGGTGGTCATGGTCCCTGCTCCTTCTGGGGATCGGTGGTGGCCGGGGATCCCGGCCACCTTGGGCGGTTAGACGAGTTCGACCGCTGCTAGGCGGGTGTCGAACAACTTCTCTGCGAGGCGGATCAGATGGGAGGGAGCATCGGTGTCCCAGCCGTGTTCTGCGCGTCCTAGGTAGATCGCGTTTCCTGTGACTTCTGGCAGATAGAGGCCTGTTTCCCGGAGCAGTTGTGTGGCGCGAACGTTGGGGCGGAGGTTCCTGCTGTCGGCCCTGAGGTAGACCTGCCAGTCGCCGCTGACAATGCAGTCGAGTGGGCCGTAAAGGGCTTCAAGGGTGCCGTGGCGCACGTCCTGGGGCTTGGCTGTGACTTCTTCGCTGAGCTTGGCGGGAATGACAAGGGCAATGCATTTGCGGATCATGACGTGCTCCTTCACTCGTGGCGGATGGCGTTGGGCACGTAGGCCCGGAGGGTTTCTTTCTCGATCCAGAAGTGCTGGCGGCCGGTTCCTCCTGCGGCGACGTAATCACCGCTGAGAATGTTGTTGGTGGGTTCGATGGTCTGAAACCACTTGTCCTCGTGGTCGAAAATGACGGTGTTGCCGCTTTCGTAGGTGGTTTCGGTGAGCATTTCAGTTCCTTTCGGTGGGCTTCTTGATATTTCTATTCTAGTCCCCCTAGGAACATATCCGCAACCCCCACTAGGAGACTTTTGGAAGTTTTCTGTTTTTCTTGATTGGCAGATTTCTGGTTTTCTGGCTTTGCAGAAAAGGGGACTTGCCATTACTTGGGTCACGCGGCCCGGCGTTACTGGGTGGTGATGGTCGCCGTAGCCAGCTGTGGTAATCCCCGCCCGTAACCACGACGGAAGCCCCTATGTGCCTTAGAAGCTGCTCATGGCGTTATGGTTCCTGTGCCGTGGCCAGCCCGGCCCCGCGCGGTAGATGTGTGTCGTCCCGGCTGAAGGAAACCCGGCCAGGGCGGCAGGGGAGACGGCCGCCCCAAAGTCTTAGACCATGGGGAACATGTCCGGGTGTCAGCGATACTTGCTAGATCAATCTCAAGAAGGAGACGCATGGGGAAAGCAAGCCGTCTAAAGGCTGAACGTCAGCAGGTGAAAGTGATCCGCGAGCCGATCACAGAGACTCATGAGCCTCCGCAGCCGCAGAACTGGCCAGGTGGCCATGTGGGCGTTGCTCTTACCGGAGATGACCAGGAGGAGTGCATCGAGGTCACTATCCATGGTGTGCGGCACTACCTTCACTCGACCACCGCGGAGGAGCTGAGCAAAATGCTTAGGTCCCGCATTGATGAGTGGAACGAAACCGCCTTGGCCGGGGGAGCCCCAGGAGTCTAGGGACGGCTGCGGCAGGCGGGGGCCTCGGGAGTCTGCCGTGAACCGCCGGCCGAGCTTGCGAGGCCGGCGGCGGCCATTTGGCCGCCGCTTCCTGGTCTATTCGGTCTCTGCTGCCTCGCGGGCTGCCTTGACGGCTTCGTGTAGTTTCCGGCTGAACTTGGGGTCGGGTGTCCGTGCGCATTTTTGGCATTTCTCCCAGCGGTAGCCTTTACCGCCTGCGCCTTCGTAGGCCATGGTGAGCTTTTCGCGGCACTTCACGCAGTGGGTTGGGGCCTCCCCGTTGGTGTAGATCAGTGGATCCGGCGCGATGGCGAAGAGTTCGCCCTGGCCTTCGAGCTGCATCATGGTTGCTCCTTTCAGTAAGGGCGGCCCGGACGGACCGCCCCGGGTCGCTCTAGGCGGCTTCGTCGGTGGGGTCCTCGTCGAGCGCTTCCGCGATCTCGTGCACGGCGCGGAGGACGTTCGCGGCGGTGGCCTTGACGGTCTCAATGTCTGCTTTGGCCCATCCGGCAACGTATCCGACGCTGTAGGCGCTCGTGTCGAGTCCGAGCATTCCGGCCATCACGTAGGCCACGCTCTCGGCCTCGGTTTCCTTGACGCCACGGTGGGCCACGTAGTCCTTGTGGTCCTCGTCGGCGTGCAAGATCACGTGTGCGGCCTCGTGGATAGCGGTCTTGGCTGCCTGAGCGGGGGAGAGGCCCGAATCGATCACAACGCGGTGCGTGCCGTCCGTGGTGGTGTAGCCGTTAACCTCGCCGGGGATGGCCTCATGGGTGACGGTCCAGCCGCGGACGCTGAGAAATGCGGTGACCTTGGCGACGATGCCCAGATCATCGGAGCCAGTAAGGCGTCGGGCGGGGCTGCTGTAGTCCTCGGCACCTTCCATGAGGTCAGTCTGTGAGATGTCGAAAACCGAGAGGATGGGGAAGCGCACGACGGTTTTTTCTTCGTCCTCGCCGGTTGCTTCGTTGGTCTCGGTGACCTTCTTGGTGCTGTAGCCGAAAATCTTGATGGCCTTCTCACCCTTGCGGACCTGTCGGCCGAGCTCCTGCCATTTGCGGAATCCGGCAACGCGGCTGGCCACGTTGCACTGGGAAAGGATCAAAATGACGTTGTTGAGGCTGTAGGCGTGGAATGCCTGGGCGAAAGCCAAGAACTTCATCCACTCATCCGAGCTGGTGAAGCTTTCGATTTTGGCGGTGAGCTGAGCTTGCAGCGCTTCGGCCTGAGCCTTGCGCTCTTCGGCGGTCTTGCGGGTCTTGGTGGCAGTGGCCATGATTCCTGTTCCTTCCGGATGGGCTGTTTTCTTATCTCTACTCTAGCCCCCCTAGGAACATTTTCGCAAGCCCCACTAGGAGATTCTTGGAGGTTTTTCCATTTTTCCTGATTGGTAGATTTCTCCTTTTCTGCCTTTGTAGAAAACGGGACTTGCCATTACTTGGATCACGCGGCCCGGCGCTACTGGGTGGCGATTGTCGCCGTAGCCAGCTGTGGTAATCCCCGCCCGTAACCACGACGCAAGCCCCCATGTGCCTTGAAACCCGGCCACGACGCATGGTTCCTGTGCCTGCGCCCGCCCGGCCCCGCGCAGTAGATGTGTGTCGTCCCGGCTGAAAAGAACCCGGCCAGGGCGGCAGGGGAGACGGCCGCTCACGGCTTGGACCATGGGAAACTCCTCCGTTGCGCTGTCCCCACTGTGGGCCGGTGGAGACCAGCGGATGAATCTCAGAGCGGTCCACACTGGGTGTCAGCGTGTGGTGCCGCGTGCGGCCGCTTCTTGGACTCCTCGTTGGTAGTCGTCCGCGAACCTGGTTCGCCAGGACTGGCGCGAGGGTGCCGGACGATGTTCGACCGCTTCCTTCTGGATCCGCTGGAATGCGGCCTCAGCCTGGGCTTTGGCGGCGCGGGAGCGTTGGATTGCTCGTTGGCTGCGGCTGTAGACGGGCTGGCCGTTAACGCGCCAATGGTTGAGCCTGCCTTGAAGGAGTGCGGGCAGGTTGAGAGCACCGTCAAAACCGTCATGCCGGTGCTCGGTGCCATCCGGTTTAGTGTCGAGGGCGTGCAGGATATCGCTGGGGGTGTAGTCGGCGCGGAAGAACGGTGCCAGGATCCGCGCGAGATGGCGTGAGCGGAGCTTACGCAGCGGCGGTGAGTGCCATTGAACGGTGCGGGCCGCTTGCAACTCATTGAAGGATCGGGTTGCCTCATCCTGGGCGTTTGTCGTCCGGTCAAGTGGCCATTGCAGGTCTGTACGAGCGGTCGTCATCTCGGCCACCCACTTGGTTGTCGCCTGAAAATAGGCTTTCAGGGTGGGCGAAGCCCACGCCTTTATGCCCTTGGGGGCGGTTTTTCCCTTGGAGGGGTTAGGGTTGCCATTTATGTCCACAGCCAACCCGAACATCGTCAGGATCGGGTCCAGCTTGCACTTGAAATCCATGCGCTGGACCTCCTCTTCACCGAATCTGGCCAGCTCCTCTTCGGTGGCAGGACGGCAAAGAACGTAGACGGCTCGGTCCGCCATTCGTTCTTCCCGTTCGCCGTCCTTATGCAGGTTGGATGCGCCCATGCAGTTCTTGGGTGTGTAGATCGCTGAGCGGCCGCCAGCGACGACAGCGAGGAAACCGTAACGGATCAGCCAGCGCTTGATGCGCCCCAGGGTGCCTTGGCCAATGCCGGCCATGGCCAACAGATAGGCATTGCCGGGAGTCACGGTGTGGCTGTTGAAGTCAAAGCCTTGAAGAAGAAGCTCAGCCACGGAGAGGAGGTTTCGGCGGAAGTCAGTTCTGCGCCAGGCGAGTTTGGGGTGATGGCGGATGGCTTCGAGCCAATCGAAGTCGGTGGTCAGCGCGCAGCTGCCCTCGGGAACGGCGCGCAGGACGTTCTCCTCGTCCCGTTCCACGAGCCGGTTCAGGCGACGGGGAGCCTCCGTGCGTTTCGAGTGCTCGCCCAGCTGGGCCGGATCACGCTGCTTCCACACGCCGGGCAACCCCTGTACGGCAACGTAGCCGGGGATACTCGGGGTGCACGTACTTGTGGTGTTGCAGGGGGCAACTCGTATGCGGGCATGCGTTGACGCCGGTTCAAGGTCCGGTACCATAAGGGGGACAAGATCCTTTCAGGTTTGAAGGGAACACAAAGGGACCGTCCCTCGCGGGAAGGTTCTGTTTATCCATCGCCGGCCCGTCGCCAAACAAAGACGGTGATGGAAGGATTCGGAAGGCCCGCTCGCGCGGGCCTTCTTCTTTAAGCGGCCTGGATAGGCAGCTCCTCAGCTTGGGGTTTCGGCTTGGGGAACACTGGCAGGCCGCCGTTCTCCTCAAGATGCCGGATGAGAGTGTCCAGGTAGAAGCTCAGGGAAAGGCCTGAGGCATCGGCTGCGTCGCTGACGGCGGTCCGTCGTTCGGGTATCACCTTGCCCTGTAAGAGCACGGTTAGTGCACCGTCACGGCGGCGGGCTCGACCGGGTTGTGTACTCATAAGGATTAACCTGCCACGCAAGTTATGCATATGTACGGATTTAGGTCCGCGCGTGTCGCACTTAATCAGCTGGATCGGCTTTCGATCGATCACTACGCGTCCAAAGGGTTGAGCCCTTTACGTAAAGGGCGATGCCTGCCAGCGCATCATCGAAGGCAGATTCCTTGAGTTGATAGACCACTCGCTGCCCTTGACGGTTCTCGGAAGCATCGGATGTGACGGCACCGCGGTCCTCCAGCTGCCGCAGATGCCATGCCACAGTCTTGTAGCCTGCCCCGATAGCTCGTCCTATGTCGCCCGAGGTCCCTCCCTCGGGATTCTGGGCAAGGTACCGCAGAATTTCGATCCTCAACGGGTTGATCCCCAGGACGTCGATCACGTCAGCCGCCCAGGGGGGCGTGGGGGTGGATGGCTGGACATAGCGGGGCATCCCTTCATTCTGTCGCACTCGGCATTCTTAGCTTTCCACTGACTAACTTAATACGATAGTCTGCTGCAAGAGGGAAAATAAATCGGATAGTAGGAACGCGCGCATGGTTGCTGCTGAGGCCTACGTCTCAATAGGTCGGTATGACAAGCGTTTTCGATGAATTGCAGGGACAATAGCGCCGTTCCATCGAATGGATAATCCGCCATCTTGTCGGAGGCTGCTGGTTAGGTATTGAACGATGTTCCAGGGGGAGGACAGGGTTTGAAGAATTTGGTGCCGTTCGGCACGCCGTGGCCGATGAATGCAACCCTGAGGGAGCGCGCCGCCTGTGAGCGTGAGGCTTTCCGCTCATGGGTTGAGGGCCTGGCTATCCCGTCCAGCCAGCGAAGGGTGCTCATTGAACTTCTGGGGCTGATGGATGAGCGGGAGTTCGTAGAAGGCCGCGCAGCTTGCGTGACGTACGAGGCGGAATTGGCCCGCCGCACCGGTTTAGGGGAATCCCTGGGCTCTGTAATCGATGATTTGGCGGCTGCTGGTCTGCTGACTTCCCACCGTGCCGCTGACGTGTTCCAGGATGGCCGGTCGGGCTTGGTGTTGCGTGTGCGGCGTCCAGATGTGGTCCTCACCGTAGAAGCGGCTGGCACGTTGTGGCTGGCCGATTCCTGGACGCGGAAGCACCGGCGTGGAGTGAGCCTGTGAAACAAAGTTCATCGGCCGCTGTGTTGGCTGTAGCGGCGTTTCTTTTTGCCCCTGTCCTGATTGTGATGCTGTTCCTCGGGACCGGTGGTGCGAAGGCCGCCGCGTCTTGCGGGGTGGGCGGCACGAGCGTGGCAGTGGGGAACGTCCCTGCCAAGGTCGGAGCCTTTTCGGGAAAGCAGCTGGAGAACGCGGCAGCGATCATGAAGGCCGCCAAGGACCTCGGGTTGCCTGCGGCCGCTCAAATCCTTGGTGTGCAGGCAGCCATTGGTGAGTCCACCCTGAACGTCATCGACTATGGCGATGCAGCTGGCCCGGACTCCCGTGGCTTATTCCAGCAGCGCGCCAATGGCGCATGGGGGTCCTACGCGGACCGCATGGACCCGCACACCAGCGCTACAAACTTCTTCAAAGCACTGACGAAGGTTTCCGGGTGGGAGCAGCTGGAGCCGAGCACGGCGATCCATCGGGTCCAGCGCAACGCCGTTGAGAACCACTATGCGCAGTTCCGTGCCCCTGCAGCTGAGATTGTGAAGGCCCTGGGCGGGGAGGCCGGCGCGGGCATTGACGCGTCCGGCGCGTGCCCCAGCGCCGGGGGAGCGGTCGTAGGGCAGCTGTCCGGCAAGTGGGTCCACCCTCTTGCCGGAGCCCCTATGACCAGCGGTTACGGCCCCCGTCCTGCCCCTCCGGGCACCGTCGGGGGAGTGCTGGCTAACTTCCACTACGGAATCGACTTCTCCACCCCCGGTCACGCGGGAACGATCGTGGCGGTGACGGATATGAAGATCGTCAAGGTCCGGAACCTTGACGGAACCTTTGGTACCGGCGTCACCGGCCAAACCACTGATGGCAAGTTGAGCATCGGTTACTACCACATGGAAGCCGGGTCCTTGAAGGTCAAGGAGGGCGACGTCGTTGCTGCCGGGACACCACTGGGAACCGAAGGGGCCACGGGCAACGTAACCGGCCGTCACCTGCACATGGAGTTCTTCCCCGGCGCGCTGCCTAACCCAATGGTCCCGATCAACCAGACCATAGACCCGGCCCCGATCCTCAAAGCACAAGGAGTGAACTTCCAGTGAGTATCAACAAATTCGGTTTCGTCGTGGCCGTGACCGCCGCCCTGGCTGGCTGCGCTGCCCCGGCATCAGAGACCGCCCCGGCGACGCCTGCCATCACAACGAACATTCCCGTAGAGGACCCCGGCCACTCTGAAGATCACGGCGTTCCCGCCGTGACCTGGGACGCGGCCACTGAAGAGAAGGTCAAGGCTCTGGCCGCTGACCTGATGGGCAAGTTCGCCCGCCCCGACCTGACGGACCGGGCGTGGTTCAACGCGTTGCAGCCGCACATGAGCGCTGACTACCAAGAGTCCGCGCAGTACATCGATCCCGGCCGCATCCCGGTCCGGCAGATCGTGTCCGGCCCGGTACTGGTCCGGGAGAAGGGAAACCCCATGTCCGTCACGGCCGAGTTCACCACCAATAACGGCCCATGGGTCCTGTCCCTCCACCGGACCGGGCAGGACGAGCCCTGGCTGATCACCAACATCGCACCCAAAGATTCCTGAGCAGCATCACCACTCCGAAACGAAAGAGGTAGGCCCATGGCCATCGAAAAATCGCTGATCCAGCCGGAACCGGTGATCAGCGCCATCATCAACGGTGACAACACCGGCGTCCTGAAAATCAACGGGGAAGAACACCCCTACGAAGCCCTGGACGTCAACGATCTGCGGCAAGCGCTCATGAAGCGGGTCATCGGAGAAGCGGCCACGCTCGGCCGCCCGGTCCGCGTAACCTCCATGGATGACAGCGGGGTTTCATACCTCGTTGTCTCCCCAGCTGGGGAAGTCGAGGAAGAACAGCCAGAGGCTGTCCCGGAGGACGCCAGCACGATCATTGAGCGCATTCCCTCGGCTACGTCCGCCACAACCACCGTCACCAAAGCCCCTGCGACGCCAGCTGCGCCAACCGCAGGGACATCGGCAGAAGCGCCCGCTACGCGCCGGTCCATCAGGGAGGCCAGCAGCTTTCTGGCCGCTCCCAGCGCCGTCGAACCAGCCAGCCAGGGTATCCGGGGATGGCTCAACAGCCTGGGCATGTCGTTGGCACCCTCGGAGGAAGAGCTGAGCGAACGCGAAGATATCCGGCTGGCCTCCAAGCACTTCGCCGGCACCCGCACCATCGCTGTAGCTAACCAGAAGGGCGGGTCGAACAAGACGCCTACCGTTGCCGACCTCGCGGCCGTGTTCGGCCGTAACGGCGGCAGTGTCGTGGCCTGGGACAACAACCCCACCACGGGCACCCTGGGGTGGCGGACGGAAAAAGGGGATCACTCCCGGAGTGCACTGGATGTGATTGCGGCCGCCGATGCGCTGCTGTCGCCCACGGCCCAGTCAGCGGATATCAACGCGTTCGTGCACCACCAGAGCACGGACAAATACGACGTGCTGCGCTCCGATGCCGACGTGGCCGGTACACACGAAGTCACCGCTGAAGAGGTCGATATCCTGCACCGGGTTCTCTCCAAGTACTACCGGCTGATCCTCATGGATTCGGGCAACAACCACCGGAGCGCCGAGTGGAACCGCATGATCGATCACGCGGACCAGTTGGTGGTTCCCACCACCAACGAAGAGGACCGGGTAGAGGCCGCTCTGTTGACCTTGCAGGGTCTGGACCTGAAAGGCGAACGCTCAGCTGACCTTGCTTCCAACGCCGTCGTGATCGTCTCCGAACGGCAACGGGGCGAAGCGCGGTTGTCCCAGGAGACGGCAGAGAAGTTCCGCCCCTACGTCCGGGACGTGGTGGTGGTGCCGTTCGATGAGGCCTTGAAGTCGGGCCAGATCCGTTTTGGCGCGCTTCAACCGGCGACCCGGAGGGCGTGGCTGCGGGCGGCAGCTGCGGTGGCGCGTGGGCTATGACCGTGGCAGAGAAAACCGAGAACGTCAGTCCGTGGGTGACGGCCGCGCAAAGCATCGCCCCGGAAGTCCAGGCCGCTGCCCCTGAACCGGAGCCATCACCGGCAGCCGAGGAACAGCCAATGCCGTTCGTGGCCGCGCACGGCGGGGCCGGTGCCACAGCGTGGGCCGTGATCCTCGACGGCGCCGACCATGGCCAACAGTTGCCCGCTAATGGGGAACCGGCAGTGCTTGTTGCCCGTGCGAGCCTCCACGGCATCGACGCGGCCAAGGCTGCCATTGCCGCCCACGGACGGGCCGCGTTCAGCGCCGTCCTGATCGTCCCGGCCTCACCGGGACGCATGCCGCGTCTGATCCAGAACGAGCTCAAAGTTCTCGGCGGCGCGGTTCCCCTGGTACCCGCCCCGTGGGTGCCGGGTCTGCTGATCAAACGCTCTGCCCTGTCAGATTTCACTGACGTACCTGCGAAGGACCTGGAAAAGATCCGCACCGCACTTTCAACGATTAAAGGAGAAACGAAATGACCGTTATGACCAAGCTGACCAACGTTGCAACCACCGTCGTGGCCGAGGCCAAGCCGCTGCCCAAGGAAGTCCAGGACGGGCTCGACACCGTTCTGATGTGGACGAAGATCATCGGCGGCTCCCTCGCCGTGCTGGGCCTGATGGTTCTGTTTATCGGCCTGTTCTTCGCCCACCAGCGCGGCCGCGGTGAAGAGTTCATGGGCAAGGCCGGTTGGTGGCTGACCGGTGCTATTGGGTTGGGCACGGCCGGTGTTCTCGCTGCCCTGTTCGTCGGTTAGGAGAGCCCATGCCTACGACAAAGAAGCCGCAAACGCTGCGCGGGAAGGTCGCCCTGTGGGCCTCCGTCCTCGTGGTGTTCGTCGTCGCGATTCTGTTGATCCTGATCGTGGTCAAGCCCTCCGGCCAGCCTGAACCGTCTGGACCGGTAGCCGTGGAAACACCCAAGAATGAGGGCGGCTGCAACGTCCCCGCAGGGGATATCTCTTCCAAACCAGCCATGCCCAAAGACCTCCGCTGGAACGCCGAGAAGGGCTGGACCTGGCCTGTCTCGGACACCTACGGCCCAACCAAGACCAAGGACGGATTCCCGGCCTGCTTCGCCCGCTCACCGCTCGGAGCAGCTCTGACGGCCGTCTCGATGAACGCAGCCGGAAACCTGATTAACGCCCGTAAAGCCGGTGAGTTTTACGGCATAGATTCTCCGGGGAAGGAGGTTTTGCTCGCCAAAACACCTGATAAGGCGGCTATGACGGCACCCCCGTCATTTTCGGGTTTCATCGTGGACAGCTTCACCGGAAACGAAGCCTCCATAACGCTGGTCGTGGCCACGGCAGCGAGCAACTCCGGGTACGCGGGGCTTCCCCTGACCTTCCAGTGGGTGGACGGGGACTGGAAACTCAAAATTCTTGACGACGGATCGACGTTCGTCGGCCAGCCCCCGGTCCCGGTCAAGGGCGGATTTGTTGAATGGAGTGCGTCAAATGGCTGATTGCAATCCTTTGACCGACGGTGCAGCCTGCGTGGCGGGAAAGGTGATCGGCGGCGTCGTTGGCGGCGCGAAGGATGCTGCCGCGGGTGCGGTGAACTCTGCCGTGGACTCCGGGGCCAACGGCCTCGGTGAAACCATGATGGGAGCCTGGGATTCGATTATGAAGGGCTTCCTGACGTCCTGGCTGGATTCCGGAATGCTCGTCAGTCTGGACGGCGCGTCCATGCAGTGGCTCGGGGACCAGTTGCAGGTGATCAGCATCTTCCTCGCCACGATCGGCATCATGGTCGCGTGCGTGTGGACGATGGTCCACGCGCGAGGTGATCAGGCCGTGAAGGTCTCCAAGGCCCTGCTGATGACGTTCCTGGTGACCACCCTGGGAACAGCGTTGATGCAGGTTGCCATTCCTGCCGGTGACGCCTTCGCGAAGTGGATCCTTAACGAGGCCGGTGTAACGGTTTCCGGATACGGCGCGATTGGTCCCGCCTCGCAGGCGACCGGTTCCATTGGTGCGGGCCTGGCGATTATTGCCGGGATTTTCGGGGTGATTGCCACTTTGTTGCAGTGGATCATCATGATTATCCGCGCCACAGTCCTGCCGCTTTTGATTGCGTTTTGGCCGGTGGCTGCGGCGGCCGCGATGATCCGCGGCGCTGAAGGCGGGTTTGCGACGATCACGAAGTGGTTGATTGCCTTCCTGATCTACAAGCCGGTGGCGGCGATCATTTACGCGTTCGCGTGGAAGCTGAAATCAGGCGGTGACGGTATTGGAGGCGTCATCAACGGCATGTTGCTGCTGGTGCTGGCTGTGGCTGCCCTTCCGGCGATCATGAAGCTCCTGGGCCCTGCAACCTCCGCGATGGGTTCAGCTGCGGGCGGGACCATGGCCATGGCGGCCGGTGCCGCTGTCGTCTCTGCTGGTGTGGCCGGGGGAGCAGCCATCGCCACGGGCGGCGGCTCTGCTGCTGCCGCTGCCGGTGCTGCTGGCAGGGCCGGCACGGCTGGTTCCGGCATGTCCATGGCCCAGGGGGCATCGGTTTCCTCCGGGTCCTCCGGAGGGTCTGTCTTGGGCGGTGGAGGAGGTTCATCCGGTGGCAGCGGCCCGTCCGGCCCCTCCGGGGGTAACGGCCTCTCGGGTGCACATGGTTCTTCCGGGGCCAGCGGTGGGACGGGTTCGGGTGGGTCCTCAGCTGGTGGTGCTGGTCCTTCGGCCGGGCAGCCGTCTTCTGGTGGGGTCGTGGCCGGTGGTTCGCCGTCCACTGGCGCTTCCGGGTCGAAAGCAGGAATTCACGCAGCTGCCCAGTCTCTGGGTGGGTCTGTAGCCCAAGGGGCACAAGACGCTGACGGAAAGGGCGTGTTGGGATCATGAGCGATAACGTTCCCCAGGAAAAATTCGGGAACTGGCTTCAGCCGGCGTCCCCTGGCCTGTACGGGTTGAGCCTGCCAGCGGTGATTGTCAGCGCTGCCGGTTTGGTCCTCGGCCTGTTGTTGCTGATGCGCGGCTTCTATCTCGCCGCTGTGCTCCTTGTGCTGGTCGCGGCCATGATTGTGCTGCTGGGCATGGTGAAGTTTGGTGGAACCACGATCATTGCCAAGGTCACTGATCGGTTGTCCCTAGCGTCCCGGAACGCCTCGGGTTCGTCGTTTTACGTCACCGGGGCTTTGTCGACGCTTCCCCCTGAGGATGCTGAGCGCCTTCCCGGTGCGCTGCTGGACGTGGATACGATTTCGGGTACGGACGGGCTGGGCCGTGAGTATTCGCTGCTGCACCACAAGTCCGTGGGTCAGCTGGCGGCCGTGTTCGGGTGCTCCCCGGACGGCGCTGCCATGCAGGAGCAATCGACGGTGAATTCACAGGTGTCCAAGTTCGGCGTCTGGCTTTCGTCCCTGAGCGTCGAAGAGGGCCTGACCGGTGCCACCGTCGTGGTTGACTCCGCCTCTGAGTCCTCGGCCGGCACCTGCGCCGCGATCCGTGAAGACGTGGTGCCGGGGGCACCGGACTTCGCCAAGGAAGTCCTGGACCACGCCGTGGGCACCCTCCCGGCACGGTCGGCGGTGCTGAACGTGTACGCCACGATGGTCTGGGACGCCGAAACGCTGGGGGCCTCGGAGAAGGACGTGTCCTCCGCTGTTGCCGAGGTCGCTTCCCGTCTGCCGGCGCAGAGCGAAATGCTCAGCGACGCCGGGGCAGGTGCCCCGGAACCTCTGGTCGAGGCGGAACTGGCCCATATCGCGCAGCTGGCGTATCAGCCGATGCGTGATCAGGAAATGGCGTTGGATGCCCTGAACGGCCGCCAGTCCGTGAAGGACTGGCAGCACGCCGGTCCGGGATTCTTCGATGATTCCCAAGGCCGGGTCGTGTTCCACGACGGTGTTGCTTCCATGACGCTGATGATGACCGTGCCTCCCGGAGCGCACATCACCTCGAGGAGCTTTGACCGGATTTTCGGACCGAACTCCAAGTTCCTCCGCAAGCGGGTGGCACTGTTCTACCGGCCGGTGGACCCCGGATCGGGGGCCAAGGTTGTCGATAAGTTGGTCAAAACTGCTGACTGGAAAATCAGCACCCGCAAAGGCCGGCCAACGTCCTGGGACCGGGCGGCCAAGGCCGTGGCAGAGAAGACCGAAGAGGAACTGGCAACAGGTGCCAGGCTCTCGCTGTTTTCGATGATGGTCACGGTGACGTTCTCCCCGGATGAGAAGTCCTACCGGGATGCGCTGAACCAGGTGAAGTCTCTGATGAACCAGCTCATCATGCCGTACCGGTTCGTTGAGCACGCCGGTTCGGCCGCCTTCCACACCACGCTTCCTTTCGGTGTGCTGCCGTGGCGCTACTCCGGCTCTCCCCTCTGGCTCGGAAAGGGAACGAACTAATGTCCAGCAAAAAGGCACCTGAAACCAAGCACTTCAAAACGTCCAAGGGCTTTACCGGATTCGGCGGAGGCCGCTGGGGCAAGCGTCCCAAGCCTCCGCAGTGGTATTCGTCCTCTAACCAGCTGTGCGGGATCTACCCTTTCTCAGCCGGGACGTCCCGGCCGAACCTGGGCACCCCGTTAGGCCGGGACATGAACGTGGGCACTGCGGTGGCCGGGGATATGAAGTCCTGGTATGACGCCGGCCTGATTTCGTCGGCCACGATGATGCTCTTTGGCTTGAACGGCAACGGCAAGTCCTCGGTCGCGCAGCGGTTCATCTACTCCATGGCCGCACGCGGCATCGTTCCGATGGTCTTTGACCCGCTGAAGGATGAATACGGCGAGATGATCGAACTTATGGGCGGGAAACGATTCAGTTTCGGCCCACGCGGGAAGGACCGCATCAACCTGATGCACCTCGGGGCGTTGGGAGAGGCGGCACAGAAGATCGGCGGGAAACTCGGGGAAGAACTGCTCCAGGAAGCCATCGGCAAGGCCGTGGACATGGTAGCCCTGGTCGTACAGATCAACCGCGGCCGCCCGCTGGAGGACTTCGAAGATACCGCGCTGGATTTGCTGGTCCGTTCGGTCATCAAACGGGTCCGGAACGCTTCTCCGCACGATCTGAAGGCCGCGTTCCTGAACCCGCCTCCGGAAGTTCTCTCGGCTGTCGCCTGCAACAGCCCGGAAGAGTTTCTTTCCGAGTACCGGACGCTGCACCTGTCAGTGCTCGCCATGCTCAACGGCCAGATGGGGCCGCTGATCGGCGGCAGCGATGCCATGTCCGTGCCGCTGGGCAATCCGGGCGGGTTCTGCTTCGATACCTCCTCCATCCCGGCTTCGAACACCAAGCTCCTGTCGGCGGCCATGCTGGCGACCTGGAACATCGGTTTCTCCGCGATCGATGCTCACTGGGAAATCTCCCAGCATGATCCGTCCGTCCACTGGGGCGGCTATCTGGCCGTCCAGGACGAGTTTTGGTATCCGATGCGTGCCTGTGAAGGCATCATCGACCGGGCAGACCGTATCGGTCGGACCAACCGTGGCCTGGGTGTCAGTGAACTGAAGATCACCCACAGCCCCAAGGACTTCCTGTCGCTGCCCAACGAGAAGGACCGCGCCACAGCCAAGGGCTTCGCCCAGCGCAGCGGCATCCTGGGTCTCATGGCCCTGTCCCTTCGATGACCTGCACGAGCTCAGCGCGGTTCAGCCGCTCAACGCCAGGGAAATTGAAACCGTGAACAGCTTCAACACCCCGCCTGACTGGAAGCCGAAATTCAACCCCGACGGGACCCCGGCTCCCCCTCCCGGCGCCGGAAAGATTTTGCTGAAGGTGCCGGGCCGGGCCGGGATTCCGGTCAAGATGACCCTGACCGACATTGAAAAGAAGCACCACGTCACCGACGAACGCAGCAAACGGTTCGTGCCGACGGAAGTTCAAGACGCTGAGATGGAAGGGGCGGCCGCCTGATGGGTGCACCAACACGGGCGCGGTACCTGCGCCAAAAGAACCGGGAAACGATCATCGGCGCTGCCGTCCTGATCGGTGTGCTTCTGTCCGTGGTGGCCGGCCTGAGCGTCGGCGGGTTCTACTCCACCGGCACCTGGGCGGGGCCGCAGATCGTCGTCCAGGAGCTGGTGAAGGGGCCGCGGGAGTTCTCCGGCCTGTATATCGCCGGGATGGGAACCGTCGCGGCTGTGATCGCGGCCGTCATCGTTGGCGGGTTGCTCCTGGCCCGGAAAGCATCCCCGAAGTCCTCCTGGGTGGACCCGGCAGCCCGGCACATGGCGGCGTTCAAGGAGGTCAAATCTCTTTCGGCCAAGGTCACGATCGCCGATAACCGGAAGATGAAGTGCCAGGCTGACGGCTGGCCCGGTTTCGAACTGGGAAAGATCGTCCCCACGTCCCAGCCGTTGTACGCGAACGCTGAACTGGTCGGCCTGATCTTTGCCGGCCCTCGCGCCGGCAAGTCCGCCTCCTATGCGGTGCCGTTCATCCTGGACGCTCCCGGCGCGGTCATCGTCACCGAGAACAAGCGGTTCCTGACTGACGCTACCCGCGACGTGCGGGCCAAGAACGGCGGAAATATCTGGGTCTTTGACCCGCAGCGCATTGTCGGGGAAGCGCCGGGCTGGTGGTGGAATCCGCTGTCGATGGTCCATGACGCGGCCAGCGCATGGACTTTGGCTGACACGTTCGCCAAGGCCGAAATGGAATCCGTAGGAGAGAAGGGCTTCCAGTTCTTCGAGCTTCGCGCCACGCAGCTGCTTCGCGGGTTCTTCCTCGCGGCCGCCGTGAAAGGCCTGCCCTTGTCCACGGTGCAGGAATGGATTTCGGATCGGGACGTGCGCGAACCTGAGGCCATCGCGATCCTGAACGAGACCCGCCACGTCGAGGTCCTGAACCAGCTGGCCAGCATCTTCTCCCCGGACTCCCTGCCCGAACGTTCCGGCGTGTTTTCCACGGCGCAGATCATGACTGAATGCCTGACCAACCATGAGATTGCGCGGTGGGTCAACCCTGTTGAAGGTGATGAGGTCGCCTCCCCGGAGGTTCCCGGTTCGGTGTACCGGGGACGCCGGCACTTCAACCCGGCAGAGTTCGTCCGCAGCAAGGACACCCTCTACTCGCTCTCCAAGGACTCGGCCGGTGGCGGCCGCGCACTGGTCACGGCCATGGCCGTGGCCGTGCTGGAAGCGGCCGTGGAATTCGCCACCGAATGCCCTGGGGGCCGGTTGCCTGTCCCCCTCTCGGCCATCCTGGATGAAGCGGCGAACGTCTGCCGCTGGTCCAAGCTGCCCAAGGAATACTCCCACTTTGGCTCCCGTGGAATCCTCGTGGCCACCATTCTGCAGTCCTACTCCCAAGGCGAATCCGTCTGGGGCGAAAAGGGCATGGAAGCCCTGTACCAAGCCGCCAACTGGGTCCTGTACCTGGGCGGCAACAAGCCTGGCCCCTTCCTCTCCAAAACCTCCGAAGCGGTCGGGGATTACTACTACACAACGCCCGGTTCACCCGGATCCAAGGATTCCCCCCGCGGTCCGGCCCAGGAACACCGTGACCGCATCTTCGATGTGGCCGAGCTCGCCGCCCTTCCCAAGGGCCGGGGCATCCTGATTACGGGCCAGAACCGGGCTGCCCTGGTCAAGTCCACCCCGTGGATGTGGACCAAGCACAAGGAAGCGGTCGAGGCGTCCCTTCGCGCCCATGACCCGCAGGCTGAAAGGACTATTCAGGACGCTGTAGCCGAAGCCGAGTCTGTGCGCCGCAACCCTGACATGACGCCGGTGGCAGCGTGAGCGGCACCGCTGAACAGAACGGCCAGTTCCCGGAAGAGCACCTTCCGGGAACTGGTCTGCTCTTTGAGGAAACTGACGCCGAACAAGACACGGGCACGCCTCCCGCTGCTCCGGCCGATAGCCAGGACGACTGCGCAGCTGAGCTTCCCTCGCCCGGTGCTGGCGGTGCTGCGCTGGCCGGGCTGGACCCCGCGGCCATGGAGGACCTGGTGGCAAAGGTTGCTCTCCGTCGCTACACCAAACGTCTCGAAGCCGAAGTGGACGCCCGGCTTGATCAGCTGGACTGGTCCGCCGTCACCGAAAGCATCGACTCGCGCTTGGCCGGCGACGTTGCAGAAGCCGCGGGGGTGGATACCTCGACCGGGGAAATCACTAACAGCACTGATACCCAGGTTGATGCCGAAGCACCGGCCGCCGAGGACACGGAAGAGACTCCCGAGCCTGCTTTCCGTACCGTGTACGACTTCTACGAAGGCATCTACGGGCCGCTCTATGAACACTACGATTCACGCCCGGGCGTCCTCGCCCAACGCGGGACCCCGCCCATCCAGTGGTGCCGGCAGTGGTGGAACCACGAGTCGGTCATGATGCGCCTGACTGCCCTTTGGCAGGCCTACGAAGTCGCCTACGCCGAAGGCGGCGGCGCACTGAGTACCTGGATGCTTGATCACGCTGACCGCCATTTTGACCGGATCATGGCCGAAGGGGGGCCGCTGTCAGAATGCCGCTCGGACCACGGCCACAACATGACCCGCTATCCCGTTGACCCGCTGCCCGAAGGCCTGAACCTCGACGCAACAACCGTCCAGCCAGCACCGTCTGGCAACGAAAGGAAAACTGCATGAACCGGGAAGAACGCCGCCGCCAGGAAAAAGCCAACCGCCAACCGGGACCATCGCAAAAGACCATCGCGCCGCATCGGATTGACGCCGAAAATCAGGACTTCATAGCCGGAACCATCTTCGTCCACGGTGCAGCCGGCATCCGCCCCGATACAGACGGGCCAGCCCTGCCGCCTCTGTTCGTAGTGCTTCTGGATAAGAAAGCGCTGACCCCCGCCCCGGAGCTGATGCATCTCTTTGACCTGTTCGACGCCCAGGGAACCGTCAAAATCAATGACCAGTTGCAGGGCACCGCCCGCTGGGGGGCCATGCCAGCCGGGAATGGCCAGATGCTCGCCAAGCTGGAACTGAACCTTGCAGCACCCGTGAGGACACGTCCTTCATTCCTTCTGCTGGCAGACAACTACAAAGACATTTGGGACATCCCCGCCACGGCAGGCTACGTACTGGGCATCACGACCACCGAACGGTTCTATGCGCTGAGCGATTCCAGTTCCTACGCTGACGCACTGGAAGCGTGCATCGTTATGCTGCCCGAGCCCAGTAACGCGGCGCAGATGCTCAGCGAGCATTACAGCACCACCGACACACCGTTCTCGCCGGACGCGTCCCCTCTGCTCATCTTCAACGAAGACGACACCGACAACATGCGCTACCAGGTCGGAATCGCCACAGGCCCTGACGGGGAAGTGGTGTATCCCTTTATGCTGCTCCGGCCCACAGGGATCACGCAGATCGCCCTGGGTGATGGTTCCGTTCCCAAAGCGATCTCGTCGGCCTACGCCGAACGCGGCCTGCATTGGTTTGATGCTCGGGCTTCAATCAAACGCGCCGAGGGCTGGGCATGGAGGGAACAGGGCAATGACTTCATCATCACTGACGCAGACGGCGTCCTTGTCGCGTCCTTTGCGCCGCAGACAACGGGAGCCGAAGGAAAGTGGCTCGACGCAGTGCGGACCACGGGAACCCTTGTCCTGAACATCGGAGACGAACTGGTGATGGACGATGGAATCTCAACACGAGAGCAAATGATCACCGCGCATGATCGGGGCAACGTTGTTACCGGGCTCATCCTGCACGCCAGCGCCTCATCGGCATCCGAGGCGGCAGACCCGGAAGCTGTCCTCGAAAGCACCCAGGACGACGCGGAGGCCGATACCCGCCCGTGGTGGAAACGCCTCTTCCGATCCTGACCCCTGCACAGGAGGGCCCTGCACACCAACGGTGTGCAGGGCCCTCTTGCGTGCCGCCAGCCGCTACTGGTCTGATTCCTGGCCACCGCTAATGCGACGCAGCATATTCGCGAGAAGGATGGCCGAGTCAGCGGCCACCCCCGCATAGCGACGGTTTATTGTTGCGCCATGCTTGACTCCCTGGGCCTGCTCAATCGCTAAACGGACAAGCTTCCGAAGAGCTGCGTTCTCCGAACCAGCAAGATCGACCTCGATCACGCGGTCCAAACGATTTTTCGTTTGGGCTACAGGAGGTTCTTCCTCACCCTCGGGCAGGTGCCGCGCCGGGACATAGGCTGCCTCAGACAGGCGTTCCAGGATGATCACGCAGTCGTTGCCGACATTGCGGTAGTCCTGTTCGGTCCTGGCGTTCGCGAAGTGGCGTCGAAGTTCCGTGATTTCTTCGTCAACTCGGGTCCAACCGGTCCGTGGCTGAGTGGTTACAGGTTCAGCGAGGACCGACGCGACCGTACCCGCTTCCAAATCTGCGAGCTGTTCGTGCAAGGGGTCAAATAGCTCAGCAAGGATCTGACGCCGAGCTTGCCACGAACCGTAGCCGTTGTTGTTTTTCCAGTAGGTGTAGAACCCGTCAAAGTCTGTGAATGGCGGCTGAAAATCCACCGATAGGCGCTTCAATACGGCTCGCAAGGCGGCCATAACGGCGCGGGACTCAGCCTGCGAAATCCTCGGATTGTTGTCCGTGCCACGGCTGCGATATTCGTCATGGACAAGCCTGGCCAAAGGAACAGCAATCTCTACGTCAGTGGCATCCTGGAGTGGCCCCGCATGGATTCGTTCTATGAGTTCGGTATTCAACCGGTACTGCTGGGGCGTCCACACATCGGCCGCCTCTACTTCTTCAAAAAGTCAGTCTCTCGCATTGTGCGAGTCTAGCCAGCCGTGCCGAGTTCCAACGCAGCGAAAGGCCCTGCACACTGATGTGTGCAGGGCCCTCTTGCTGTTTGGTGATGCTTAGCGGCCGCGTGTGCGGTTCTTGCTTTGTGCCTGGGTCTTGGTCGCAGAGGCTGCCCGTGTTTTCCCGGCTTTCGCGCCCTTGCCGGCAGCGGCGTGGGTGATGGGGTACTTCTGGATCTTCTCGCCCTGCATTCGGGCCCTGACGGCTTGCTCGGGCACACCGGCTGTGACCAGCTGCTCTTCAAGTGCTGCCCGGTGTTCAGCGGTGCCGTAGGCGGTCGCTGCACGGTCGGAGGCAGTATGGCCGGCCCTTTCGTGGGCGGCGGCGTCGTGGGCCGCTGTCTGGGCATTTACGTGGGATTGAACAGCCTCCGGGTCCCGGTGAAGGAACTCTTCCCGGTACCACTCTTCTTCCAGCGCTGTCGGTCCGGTCCGCTGCTCCCGCGCCGCGTCCTCCTTGGCCTGGTCCGCCCGGGCGTATTCGGCCACGGCCACGGCTTTGTATCCCTCGGCTTCCCGACGAAGCTTGCCGTCGGAACCCTCTGTGTAGAACCTGCCTATGTCCTGTTCCGGGGCGGTCTTGCCCTGTCGTGTCAGGAATTCCTGACGGCGCTGCTCTGCTTCTCGCTCCCGCGTCTCTGCCCTTGCTGGTTCCCGTTCCTCATAACGCTTGCGTGCTGCCAGGTACTCGGGATCGTAGCGGTTGATCTGTGAGGCCCCGGCGGCCAGCCAGTCCCTCACCAGCTGATCTTTAGCCTGAGGACTGTTTGCCTGGACTTGACCCAGAATGTGGTCCTGGTAGTCCGGGCTTTGAGTGGTGATGGCCCAGCGTTCGGCTGCTGCCTGAACAGCTTCCGGTGCCTGGGCCGTGGACCGCTCGGCAGGTGCCAGCTCCATCCAGGTCTCCAAGGTGGCGTCCCGGTCGTGAGCGGCGTCAATGCGCTGCTGGTCCTGCACAACTTCGTTGATATCGAAGCCGAAACGCTGCTGCAGCTGGGTGCGGATATTGTCCTCGGCCGCTGCGGCCGCGGGGTCGTGGTCCTTCCATGCTGTGGCGATGCGGTAGGCATCAACAATGTCTGCCTGCCCGGCAGATTCCCACCACTGGTTCCCGGCTGTCGGGGCCAGTGCCGTTACAGCTGCGAGCCGTTCGGAGTCGAACGCCAGCCGGGCCATGGAACCGCGCCGGCTGTTGTCGGCACGTGCTTGTTCGGAGTGTTGTTTCCACGTTCGTGCAGCTGCCGAACCGATCTGCGCGGCCATGGCCAGCGCGTGCTGAAAGCTCTGTTCCACAAAATCATCAACGCCGTCAGATTCGCTCAACGTCATCCCCTGCCTTTCTGTTGATCCCTGCTCTGTTGTGTTTTCTGTTCCGGTCCGTGTGTCGCTGCCCTGGACGGGCTGGGCGGGGGTGTCTTTCCCTGTGCGGGCCGTGGCCCGGTGGTGATGATCTTCTCTGCCTGGAGTCGTGCCCTGATGGTCTGCTCCGGCAACCCGGCCGCGCGCAATTGTTCTTCGAGAACTTCCAGCCGGGGCCGTGGCTTCTGCACCGCGGCAGCGGCCTCGCCCTGGGACGTTCCCATGGGCCGTTCAAGGAGGGCCACCGACGTGTCAGCTGCGCCCTTCATGGGTGCGTTGCCGCCAACGTGCGGGCGGATCGGGTTCCCGTCCACGGACAGGTATGCGCGCTGGACTTGCGTCAGCTTTTCCCTGACCTCGCGGGAGAGCCGGTCTGTAGCGTGTCCGTAGTCGTGCGCCTTGAAGGCCTTCCCCAGCTGCGTTCCGAAATCACTCCATGCAGCCAGGACGGCTGATGCCCCCGCCCGCCTGGACATTCCGATGGCTTGGTGGGTTGCGATCCCGGCGATGACTTCCCGTGTGGGAACGACGGCGCGCTTGGGTTCCTCGGCCAGCTGCGCGTGACGGGCGAAAAGGTCTGCCGCCTCGGCAAGGTTCCGGGCGGCCGCGTCGCCTTCTGCCCCTGCTGCAACACTCCATGCCGAAAGCACCCCTGCACCTTGCCGGGCGATCTGAGCGAAGCGTGCCGGGTCAGTTCCCGGCACATCCCGGAATAGTGCAGCAACGTCCTTCATTTCGCGGAAGAACTCGTTCACTACCTCAGCTGAAATCACGTCGGCTCCAGCTGGCACGGCGGTGGCGAAGGCACGGTTCTTCTGTGCTGCTTTCCACTCCGGCACGGCTGCCGACAGATCAGTGTCGGGCCATTGCTGGCGCAAGGCCGGCAACGACAGATCTTTGGCCAGGGTTCCCCCGCCGTACCAGATAGGACGCTCCCCCGACTGGGGACGGAATGCCACGGAATACCCGGCAACAGCTGATGTGCTGCCTTTGGCGAAGTAGGGCCGGACCAGCAACCCTGAGCCACGGAGCCGCTGCACGTACTCGGCTTCCGTGCGCGCACCTGCACCTGCGCCGCGCAGTCGTCGTGCCAGTTCAATGCGTGGCTGTTCAATGGTCTTCTGAGCGCTGATCAGATGTTCACGGGCAGTCTTGTCCAGCATTGCCCAGGGCACCATGGAATGGTCTGCTTTGGCCTGCCGCGTGTAGGAAGCTTCAGCGCGCCGGCGGGCCAGTGATTCCAGTTCGCCGGGCTTGGTTCCCTTGGTCTTGAGGCCCTGTCCCAGGACACGCAGGCCCATGTCCTTTTCGATGACACGGGCGGCCTTCTGGGACTTGAACTTGCTCTTGTAATCGCTCCACCAGGTACCGTCTTCACGGATCATGGAGATAGCAAGGTGGACGTGGTCATTGCCGTTCTTGCTCAGTCCATGCCGGATCGAAACCCACCGGCACGCGGCCTTACCGTCGGACCCGTCCAGGCCCATCTCCGCGACGTACTTGCGTGAGACGGTTTCCCAAAACTCGTCGTCCCGGCTGCCGCTCTCTCCCAGCTGGTCCGGGTCCAGGGAAAGCGACACGTGCAGCACGTGGGAACGGTCATTCCCATCCGGCCGGAATGCCTTCTTTGCAAAGTCCATTTCACGGCCAAGCTCGCGGCTGTTCTCAGCGTCGAGCTCCTGCCCGTCGAGCACGGAAACGATGTGCTCGGATGCGCAAACCACGTGCATGTTCGTGTGCTCGTTAGCCCGTCCAGGACCGGCAAGGTACTGGATCAGTCCGAACATGCGGCTGCCCGTACTCACGTTGGGAATCATCGTTGACCAAGCTCCAACAACGTGTCATTGATACGCGCGGCCGTTCGTTGAACGGCTGTGATCGCCGCGTGGGCCTCAGCCGGAAACTCACCGGTCGCATTGGCATGCTTAGCCAGTTGGTTCACGTTGTTACCCAACGCGCGCATCATGTTCCGGATCGCCGTCAGCTCGTCGCGGATCTCCACACCAACGACTAACGTTTCCGTCCGTCCCTCTGCCATGGCCGCATCAAACAACAGCGCCGGAACCGTCTTCCGGGCCTGCTCGGCTTTCACAACCAGGGCAGCAGCTTCCTCATCGGAAGCGGTCACTTGCCATGAATGACGGCGACCGCCCGTCACGTTCGCTCGGCGACGACGACGTTCCGCCACGATCACCACCCCCAAACTCTGCTCTAATGCCCAGCGCAGCGACCCCCATAACCTGGGGGACGCAAACACCAGTTTGCCACCAACCGAGCGCGAAAGCGAGGTTCGAGCGCGCTTATCGTAGATAAGTGCCCAGCTTGCTCCGCTCTGGACTATTTGCAGGTTTTCGCACCTCTGGTGCGAGTCGGGTAAAAGCCGGGCTGACAGCCGCTCTGCGCGCCGGTAGGCTCATGCCATGAATATCGATGACATTGCCGCTAAAGCGGCCGCGAAAATTGACGCCGCCAGGGACGCTAAAGTGAACGCGGTGAAGAAGGCCGCCGCCAGTGGCGTCGAACTGGCAGAAGCAGCGCAGCTGCTCGCCGCAGCCGAACAGAAATACGCGCAGGATTATCAGGGTGCCTTGCGCGCCGACTGGACCGAATCTGACCTGCGCGGGTTCGGCCTGGATGCGCCCGCCAAGAAGGCCGGCGGCCGTCCCCGGAAGAAGCCCGAGCGCCGTACACCTAACCGGGACGACACCAAGAACAGCGGCATCTCCGATATCAACATTCCAGCCGGAACCGAACAGTAACCCCTCGCCCACAAGTGCACGGCAAAAGCAATTTCCTTCGGGCTTTTCCCCCACACTTGTGGACGACGGGACCCACCGGACCGGCTGCACACAACCACCACGGCACCTACCAGCTGAACGTCGCCCTGGGTTGAGCGGCGGTTGTGCACAGCCTCCTTATAAATGGGGCGCGGAAAGCCCGGCCACCTTTCCCATGGTCTAAGACTTTGGGGCGGCCGTCTCCCCTGCCGCCCTGGCCGGGTTTCCTTCAGCCGGGACGACACACATCTACCGCGCGGGGCCGGGCTGGCCACGGCACAGGAACCATAACGCCATGAGCAGCTTCTAAGGCACCTGGGGATTTGCACCGGGGTACTAAACGCTTTCACCCAAGACCTACCGAACGCCGCGCACGCCAGGAACGAAACCACCAAGACACGAGCAGTCACAGCAGCGGGCCGCAGCTAAGAAGGCCACGCACAACACCACCGGAAGTTTGGGGACTTACGCATGCTGATGAACGAATTAGCCGCACGAATCCGCGCGGGCCACTTGATGGTCCGTACCTCTGATGAATGGGACGGGCTCTCAGCCGCCCTCGTTCAGGCATACCACGCCAAAGATGACGAACTCATTGAACAACTACGATCACCATTCCTGCAATCCTGGCGAACAGTGACCAGTTACGTCTTACGGGACACCTTTGACGCTGCCGGCATCACCGTGACGGCACCAGAACACCCCTGGGGAATCGCAACCCTGACAGCGAACGGACACAGTTGTGAACCGCTCCTCTGCGACACCCCGGAAGATGAGGGTGGCAAAGCAGCTGCCGCCGTTTACGGCGGCCTTCAACTGCTCACCTTCGACCAAATCATAAACGGCTACATCGACGGACTCTCCGAACTGCGCCTGGGCTGAAGCCTGAATATCACCCTGGGGGGAAGCAATGAAACTCACTACCCACATCAAGTCAGCCGCCGATGGGAAACTATCCCTGAGCATTGAGGAAATCCCGGCGCTCGAAGTTGCCGTAAAGAATGTCGGGGAGATTCCCGGAGGCGTACAGGCCGCGGCCGCAAAGCTGACAGGCCGTGACAAGTCGGAGTTCATCATCGAAGTCCGCTACTAGGACAAGTTCCTCCAGTCGCTGGCGAAAGAACGCTGCTGTACCGTACCGATTGAAGGCCCGCCGGTCCCCCATCGGCGGGCCTCCTTCTTGCCCATCGACGACCTGTTCCACTTCCTAGAACCGGGACACTCCCCCAGCCGTGTGTTCGTCAGAAGATCACAACGCGCGGAAGCAGACCCTTGGTACGCTTCGCCGCGACTTCAGGGGCGCCTTATGCTACATGAATGACTGCCCTGCCCGACGATGACCCCCGGCACGGAACTGCTAACGGATATGGCAACCTCAAATGCCGGTGTGATCGGTGCCGGGAAGCTAACAGATTGGCTCACTCTGCCTACATGGAACGAATCCGCGTCGAGGGCCGCGTGCTCGGTAAGCACGGAACAACGCTGAGCTACGATTCCGGATGCCGCTGCCAGTCCTGCAAGGCAGCCCACAACAAAAAATCCCGCGATTACAAAAGGCGTCAGCGTATCCAGAAAAATGGAATCCCCCCTCATGAGCGCCCTTCCCCCGATGACGCCCCGCTGGCCAAAGTTGCACCGCGCGCGCCTTACAAAACCCATCGCCAACAGCATCTAGGAGATTCTCTGGACCTTCTTCAGGGGCACGGTTGGCTTGTGTGGGAGCTTGGCCGCGAGGACTCTCCAACGCTTTTTAGCATCGCCGAGCCGGGCTTCCGCGCAGCCATCTACCGAACTTGGGAGGCTGAAGCCCTCGCCCAGCGCATCGCTGACAGGGAAGGAATTCCCTGGCTACCCGTTCCATACCCCGGGAGCTTCGATCGCTACGAAGAAACTCTGACCAAAATCAGGGCCCTGGAGAACCAACAGTAAAGTACATGCAACGACATTCGTCTTCGGCTCCGAAGAACCTTCGGCATTCCCCTGAATGAGCCCCCGGGCAGGTTAGTCCCCGTCTTGCCATGTCCCACTTCCTTGGTACGGAACGTCGCCCCCTCTATTGGCCCTTCCGTTCTCCGCGCCGTGGCAGCGGGGGAAGTTCGCTGCCCAAGAGCTCGGGTGTCGCTCTAACCCAGTGAGCCTTGCCGTCCGGAAAAGTTGGCCCCTCTGGCACCCGAGCCTCTTGGCTACAATGCCCTCGCCCGACGTCTACGCAAAGGTGCTCGCGAGACAGGACGCCTTGACTGATGGGCAATGGCAACCATCCTTCCACGACGTAACTGCGCCAGTTGACGTTGCCATGGTTGAGCGGGGTATCGCCCTGGAGGCTATTGCAGAAGGGACAACAGAATGCCAGGTAAGAGCGGTCCGCCGCTTTACTGAACCTGGTCGCCAAAAACATGGGTGCCGGCAGATCCGCCTGCTTAAGAATGGGCATGACCCTGGCTGCAATAAGCCGCTCAATCCTGTCTGTGAGGAAGTCCCTGGAGTCGTAGTGGTGGATTGCGGCCAAACTGCCCGTGTATCCACACCTTGTTTCCACCTGAAGGCTTTCGAGCCTCCATGCCGTGATCCACCGCTTACAGCTCTCTCGCCAGCATTTAATCATCGCCGTTTCCAATGAGTACGCCCGAACAACCGGTTCAATGCGCTGCTTAATTCCGTGGTTCAGCAAGCTATTGATAGCTTCAGCAGGACCGGTGATGACAGGAACGATAAACGGGCCGGGCAGGCTAAGAGTCCTTGCTCCCGACTCTCCACCAATCAGTGCCGACGGCACAGCTGCAGCAGCTTCACGATTCACTTCCGGAACTAACCAAAAGCACCGTATGCCCTCTGCTTCGTAGCGTTCCTGCCGTCGTCGAAACTCGGCAGCGTCCTGGCGCGAGAATTGAATTTCGAGAGCCCATTTCTCCGTCCCCGGGTGGCCATAACATCAGCAATCCATGACCTATCGGGGGCGGCCTGTTCGATGACGGCATCCCAGCCGGCTTCGCGTGCGGCCGCCGCGACCAAGGACTTCATCTCCAGGTGGTCCGCAGATTCCCCACCGGGATGTAAGGAACAGTCAGTCTTTCCATGATGGTAAAAATGCTTCAACCCGTTTTTGGAGATCCGCGGCTTACCGGGTTGGCCGCAAGACATAGTCAGGGTCTCCCCTGCTTTGCAGCGCCCGCGCAGATCTTCCCAGTCTGCGTCGTTCACAAATGGCGCCTCAATGCGTTCACCAGCTAGGTAAGCGGCAAGTGGCATCTCTTTCCCCCAAAGTCCATAGAGATTAAGGCCTATTCAAGCTGACAGTCCTCCCAGGAGCACACCACACACCCCCGACAGAGAGTGTGCCACTTCCTTGGAACTGGGACACGCTCGGTGGGACACTCCCCCACTTCCCAGCAGATGGCAGGCCCGAGGGTTCCAGCTTCCGAGAGGGTGGCCTGCAGCGTCGGGTGGCCGCCCTGCCCAAGAGGTACTACTCTGCTGCGGAGTCCTGTCGCTGATTGCTGACCTCGGGCATTGCGGCTCACGTGATGCTTGTCGGCCGTCCAAGCATTCCGGAGGCGTTGTCCCGGGAGGAGGTGTGGTGCATCTTAGCCGTTGGGGAAGGGTGCGTTCGTGAGCTCTTCGGAGATGTGCCAGATTCGCTGGGCGTCCTCGGTGCTGCGAAGGCGGGAGTACATCCGCTGCTCGGCGGGCGGGCCGCCGAGGTGACCAAGGCCTCGAGGTCCGTAGAGGGCACCGGACTTGGCGTCAGGTGCGGTCGCGGCCATGAGCGCAGGCAGCTTCGCGGTCTCGACGGTTCCGAGGAGGATACCCCGTTCGGAAAGGGTGCGGATGAGTCTCCTGCCCGACGTCTCCTCGTCGCGGCCGAGCTCAGGGCGCGCGGCGAGTAGGTTCGTAGGAGCGACTCCGGGGTGGGAGAGGTTGCTGCTGATGCCCCAGTCGCCCGCTTGGCTGCGCCGGTCCAGCTCAAGGCCGAACAGACCGAATGCGATCTTAGACTGTCGGTAGGCATTCATGCCGTGATAAGACCGTTCCCAGTTCAGGTCGTCCCAGTTGATGACCCCACTGTTCACCGCTACGTTGACCTGCGAGGTCACCCGTGCCTGACCATCTCTGAGGACGGGTTGCAGGTGGGCCACGAGCGCGAAGTGGCCGAGGTGGTTGGAGCCGAACTGAAGCTCGAACCCGTCGGCGGTCGCCTGCCGGTCAGGCAGTGTCATCACTCCGGCGTTGTTGATGAGGATGTGGTTGCGGGACGGGCATGAGGACCTCCGCGCCAGCTGCGGCCAGCCGCGCCGCCATCCCCAGGCCCATCCCGTCGCTGGCTCCGGTGACGACGGCGCGCTTCCCGGATAGGTCGGGGACCGTGATGTCGAGGTTCTTGCGTGGCATGTGTTCACTCACTCCTGGTAGTTGTGTCGTTGCCTCCAGCGGCGCGGAAGACGGCGAAGTTATTCAGGGCCGCTTGATCCCCTGATAAGGAAGGCAAGGTCCGACCAGACCTACATCAGGCGTGGGTGGACCCGATAGGAAACTTGACCCTTTTGTCGGTGGATCCCGGTATCGTCCGGCGTCGATAACGGAGGATCAGTAGGTCGTGGATGCTTGAATGCGCACGTGGTAGGAAGGAAGTGGCCGCAAGGAAGGAGACGCATGGTGATCGACAGGACCGGACTGGCGGAGTTCCTCCGGCGCCGCCGGGAGGCGTTGCAACCCGAGGACGACGGCCTCCCGCGTGGACAACGCCGCCGGACAAGCGGGCTGCGGCGCGAGGAAGTCGCCCTGCTTTGCCACATATCGACCGACTACTACTCGCGACTCGAGCGAGAACGCGGACCGCATCCATCCGAGCAGATGATCGCCTCCATCGCGCAAGGGCTCCATCTCTCCCTCGACGAACGCGACCACCGGTTCCGCCTCTCCGGACAAAACCCACCCGCCCGCGGCGCTGTCAGCGAGCACATCAGCCCCGGCCTGCTGCGCATCTTCGACCGCCTGCATGACACTCCCGCGGAGATCGTCACTGAGCTCGGCGAGACCCTGCGGCAGACCGCACTCGGCGTCGCGCTCACCGGTGACCTGACCTCCTATAGCGGCCCTGCCCGCAGCATCGGCTACCGCTGGTTCACCGACCCCGCGACACGGCAACTCTAGCCCCGAGGACCATCCGTTCCTCAGCCGCATGTTCGTCTCGGGCCTGCGCGGGGTGGCCACGCTGCGCGGTCCTGCATCCCGGGCCGCTAACCTTGCGGACTTGCTTCTCGCCCGGAGTGAAGAGTTCCGGGACGTGTGGAGCGAGCACGAAGTCGGCATCCGGCCCCGCGAGATGAAGCACTTCATCCACCCTGAACTCGGAGCCCTGGGATTGACCTGCCAGACACTGCTCGATCCGGGACAATCGCATTCGCTGCTCGTCTACACCGCCATTCCCGGCAGTGAGAGCTACGAGAAGCTGCAACTGCTCTCCGTCGTCGGCACGCAAACGCTTCGCTAAGAGCGCGCACCTTACAGGACAGCATGGAACCAGACTCGCCTGGGCGGTCGAAGACCTAAAGCAGAGTGACGTTGACTCTCGCCCTTGAGTCCTTGGCCGTATGCCGGAACGGGCGGCCCTTCCACGGGGATCTGGTATGAAGGTTCCATGACACCGCAGAGCTCCGAGCCGCCACTGGGCGGCTCGCGCGCCCACATTAAGTCGATCTTCCCGTCGCTGGTCCCCAGTGAGCAGCGCGTCGCCCAGCTGTGCATCGATTCGCCCGAGACCGTGGCGAGGATGTCGGTGGCCGATCTGGTGGCGGAGACCGGCACCTCCCCGGCGACGATCGTGCGCGCCTGCAAAGGCCTGGGTTTCGCCGGCTTCCAGCACCTGCGCCAGGTCCTGCTCCGCGACCTCGGAGCCGCAGCACGCGACAGTGCGGAGCAGGATTCGCTGGCGGCCCGCGGCGAACCAGGTTCCTCGGAGCACTTGGTGTCCGGCATCTTCTCCAGGGCCGCCCAAGACATTCGAGGGGCCCTGGGGTCCCTGGACTTCACAGCGTTTGACGGGGCCGCCGCGGCCATCCGCCGTGCCCGGCGCCTGCTGATTGTGGCCAACGGAGCGTCTCTATCCCCCGCCAAATCACTCGCGCTGCGGTTCCTTGCCGCCGGCGTCGTGTGCGAGGCCCCGGGCGATATCGCCACACAGCACATCTCTGCCGCAGCTGCTGCGCCCCGGCGATGTGTGCATCGCCGTCAGCGACAGCGGCATGAACTCTTTCACGCTTGGTTCGGCCCGGCTTGCGGCGGACAGCGGAGCCACGGTCATCGGCGTAACGAGCTACGCGAAATCGGCGCTGGCCGAAGTCTCCACCCATACGCTCATGGCCGGCGCCGAGTTCCACGCCTGGAATGACGAGCTGCCGATCGGGAACATCGTCCAGATGCTGATCCTGTCGGCGCTCCACGCGGCAGTCACCGGGAACTCGCCGGAAGTTGTGGAGGCCCGTTCGGCCGTCTTCGAGGAAGTCCTGCACAGCATCGTCGAAGACAATCAATAACCTGCTGCTTCAGCTGTAAGTGTTCCGCTCTCCCTCCCCGGCGATTAACGCTTGATCCACTCACGATTCACTTTTCAGGCCCACTCTTCGAGGGTAAGACGTTTCCTAGAAAATTCGATTTAGGAATCATCGTTTTCCCCGGAGGTGCCTGTGGGCCGACTAGTGCTCAACCAGCTCTCACGTTCGTTCAAGAACGTGACGGCGGTAAAGAACGTTTCGCTCACCGTTGAAGACGGTGACTTTCTGGTCCTGCTCGGTCCCAGCGGCTGCGGCAAGACCACCCTGCTTCGCATGATCGCGGGCCTGCTGGAGCCGACGTCGGGGTCCCTCGAACTGGACGGACGCGACATCACCACGGCGCCGTCCAAAAAGCGCGACCTCGCCATGGTGTTCCAGAGCTATGCCCTCTACCCGCACCTGAGCGTGGCCAAGAACCTCGCCTTCCCCCTGAACGTCCGGCGGGCCGACAAGCAGTTCGTCAAGGAACGGGTCCAGGCCGTGGCGGAGATGGTGGAAATCGGACACCTGCTGCACCGGAAGCCCAAGGAACTCTCCGGCGGACAGCGCCAGCGAGTGGCAGTCGCCCGCGCCCTGGTCCGCGAACCCAAGGCCTTCCTCATGGACGAACCGCTCTCCAACCTCGACGCGAAGCTCCGCACAGCCACGCGGCAGGAACTCGCGGGACTCCACAAGCGGCTCGGCGCGACATTCATCTACGTCACGCACGACCAGGTCGAAGCCATGACCATGGCCACCAAGATCGCCCTGCTCAACGGCGGGCAACTGGAGCAGCTCGGAACGCCGGAGGAACTGTACGACAAGCCGGCTTCGGTCTTCGCCGCGGGCTTCCTCGGATCCCCCGCCACCAACCTGCTCGACGCCGAACTGGCCACCAGCAACGGCATGGTCACCGTGCTGGCGCCGTCCGTGGAGGCAGTGCTCTGGCCCGGCGAGACGCCCCAGCGGGACATCGTGCTCGGCATCCGTCCCGAACACCTGAGCATCCACGCCGCCGGGTCCGCAGCAGCCGCTCCCAGCGCCGGCGCCGCCCTGCGCGGCGTCGTCGAACTTTCCGAAAACCTCGGGAGCGACCAGGTTCTCTACTGCCGGGTCGGCGCCAACCGGGTGGCGGTCCGCGCCTCCCGCAACGAACACTGGGACACCGGCCGGGCCGTGGTGCTCAGCGCCGCCGCCGACCGGCTGCACCTCTTCGACCGGACCAGCGGCCGCCGCCTCGAATGGCAGCCCGCGTCGGTACCGGCGCCTGTCGCCTAAGCAGCCCACTTTCACGTCTCCCCCAACAACCTTCCCCCAACACTGAAGGAAAACCGTGCGAACTCTCCGTTCCCTTGCCCTGACCATCGTGGCCGGCACAGCCGCCCTGACCCTCGCCGCCTGCTCCGGCAGCACCCAGGCCAGCACCATAGCTGCCCAAATTCCTGAGCTGAAGTCCGACCAGCAGGTAGACATCACCTTTGAGAGCTACAACCTGGCGCAAGCCGGCGTGTGGACTGACACCGTCAAAGGCCTGATCGCGGACTTCGAAAAGGCCCACCCCAATATCCACGTCACCGCCCAGGCCCCGCAGGGCGGCGGGGCCGCCCTGTCGAACATCGTCAGCAGCGTCCAGACGCAGCTGCTGGCAGGCAAGGCCCCGGACGTCGCCCAGCTGACCTTCGATTCGCTGGACTTCGCCGCCACCCAGCTCGGCGCGAACCCCATCAGCGACCTTGTGGGCCAGGACGCGGTTGATGCGCACCTCGACGGCGCACACCCCTTCCACGACAAAGCCAAGCACCTGGCCGACTGGAACGGCAAGACCTACGGCATCCCGTACGTCTTCTCCACCCCCGTCCTGTTCTACAACGCCACCCAGCTCCAGGCAGCCGGGCTCCCCGCCGACGTCGACCTTTCCACGTGGGACAAGGTGCTGACCGTGGCGAAGGCCGTCACGGCAAAAACCGGCAAGCCGTCGCTGGACCTATCCTGCTCCGTCAAGGGCGGCAACTGGTGCATGCAGGGTGTCTTCAAGTCCAACGGCGCAGAGGTGCTCTCGGACGACCGCAAGACCATCGGTTTCGGCTCCGACGCCGCCGCGGACACCGTGTCCAAGCTCGCCGAGATGAACCGAGCCGGAGTCCTGCGCAACACGGACTCGTCCAGCATGTCTGAAGGCTTTGCCAAGGGCGAGACCGCCATGCAGATCACCTCATCGGCGCTGCAGGGCATGTTCATGGCCAGCTCGGCCAAGGCAGGCTGGACGCTCAAGGCTGCGGGAATGCCTGGCTTCGGCGACAAGCCCTCGGTTCCCACCAACTCCGGCTCGGCCCTGTTCATCCTGGGCCAGGACCCGGCCAAGCAGCGGGCCTCCTGGGAGCTGATCAAGTTCATGACCAGCGACCACGCCTACGAACAGATCTCCAGCAAGATCGGCTACCTCCCGCTGCGCACCTCGCTGACCCAGAAGGGCGGCGTACTGTACGACTGGGCCCAGAAGAACCCGCTCCTGGCACCGAACCTGGCACAGCTTGACCGCCTCCAGCCCTGGGTGTCCTACCCCGGCAACAGCTACGTGCAGGTGGACGACATCCTGGCCACCGCCATCGAGGACGTCGTCTACTACGGCAAGGACGCCAAGGCCACCATGTCCGAGGCACAGCGCCGCGCCCAGGACCTCCTCCCCCGCTGAGCAACCGGGCCGGCCCCGTGTGCCGGCGTTTACCGGCCGCGTGCCGGCCCCTAGAAAGGAATTCCCTGTGACCACGACCACCGAGGCCGCTCTCCCCGGAACCGCAAACCACCCCATCGCAGTGGACGGTACCTACAACTTCCGCAGCACCGGCGGCTACGCCGCCGCCGGACGGACTGTCCGGGAGGGAAAACTGTTCCGCTCGGACGGGCTGCACCGCCTCACCGACGCCGGACGCGCCAGCCTCGCTGAACTGGGCATCCGCCTGGTGATCGACCTGCGCGACCGGACCGAACTGGAGCAGTCGCCCAGCCTCCTCGAAGGGCTCGCCCTGGAATCGCGGCACAACGCCATCTTCGAGCAGGGCAAGGGCAAGGTCCCCGGCCTCACCCCGACCACGACGCTCCTGGACATCTACACGCTGATGATCGACGCGCACGCCGAGCGCCTGGCAGGAGCGGTCCGCTTGATCGCCGACTCCGGAACCGATCCCGTCCTTGTGCACTGCACCGCAGGCAAAGACCGGACCGGCGTCGTCATCGCCCTGGCCCTGCTGGCAGCCGGCGTCGACCGCGAACAGGTCGTCCGCGACTACGCCGCCACCGGGGACAACCTGGCCGGCGAATGGACGGAGACCATGCTGGCCACCGTCGCCAACCACCCGGGCCTTGACACCGTCGGCGGGGACCTCCGCGAAATCATCTCCGCCAGCCCCGCCGCCGTCCTGGACGCCACCCTGGACTTCGTCCAAGGCAGCTACGGCAGCGTCGAAGGCCTGCTCAAGGCCCACGGCTTCAGCGACGACGACCTGGACCGCCTGAGGGCGGCCCTCACCATCCCGGGGGTCCCCGGGGAAGAAACCTCAGCCACCCAAACCCAGCACGAGGAGTACGCACAATGACGATCGAACCCCAGCACCCCGCCCCCGAACACTTCATCCTGCACATCAGCGACACCCACTTCGTCGCCGACAACGACCTCCTGCACGGCAGCGTCGACAGCGACGAGAACCTCCGCCAGCTGTTCCGCGACTTCGTCAAGGCCCAGGTCAAGCCCGAAGCCATCGTTTTCACCGGCGACCTCGCCGACACCGGCCGGCCCGACGCCTACGTCCGCCTCCGCAACATCGTGGAACCGGTGGCCGACGAGCTGGGCGCCAAGATCATCTGGGTCATGGGCAACCACGACGAGCGCGCCGCTTTCCGCTCAGGCCTCCTGGACTCTGACGCCGGACAGGAATCAGTGGACATGGTCCACGACGTCAACGGCCTGCGCATCATCGCCCTCGACTCCACCGTTCCCGGCCTGCACCACGGCGAGATCTCGGACGAGCAGCTCGCCTGGCTCTCCGACGTGCTGGCCACGCCGGCACCGCACGGCACCCTGATCGCGCTGCACCACCCGCCGGTCCCCAGCCCGCTGGAGATCATGGCCATGGTGGAACTGCGCGAGCAGAGCCGTTTCGAGAAGGTTATCGAAGGCACCGACGTGCGCGGCATCCTTGCAGGCCACCTGCACTACTCCACCTTCTCCAGCTTCGCCGGGGTTCCTGTCTCGGTCGCGTCGGCCACCTGCTACACCCAGGACCTCAACGTTCCCCGCGACACGATGCGCGGCCAGAACGGCGCCCAGGCCTTCAACCTCGTCCACGTCTACCACGACCGGCTGCTCAACTCCGTGGTCCCGATCGGTGAGTTCTCCACCGTGTACAGCGTCTCTGCCGAGCAGATGGCCGCTTACCAGAAGATGTCCCTGGAAGAGGTCACCGACGCCATGCGGACGGACTACGCACCCGACGCCGAGGCTTCCAATAACATCGCCGCCGAAGGCGAGCTCGCCGGGACTGCCCGCTAGAACGGGCCCTCACGGAAGCCAAGAAAACAATGTTCATTGAAACCTCCGGGCCGGCAGCTGGCGTCGCCGCTGCCGGTCCGGCCGGCCGCCCGCATCGCGGCCGCGCCGCCCGCCGTTCGTGGAACCCCTATTTCTACATTCTGCCGGCCGTCGTCCTACTGCTTGTCTGGACGTACTGGCCGCTGGGCCAGACTGTCAACCTGTCGTTCTACGACTGGAACCTGATCCCCACCAAGCCCAAGCAGTACGTGGACGTGCAGAAGTACGCGAAAGTGCTGAGCCTGCCCGAACTCCATCAGGCCCTGCTCAACACCGGGCTGTACATCCTGGCGTTCCTGGCCATTTCCGTGGCCCTGCCGCTGGTGTTCGCGCTGCTCTCGCGGAAAGTCCAGGGCCGCGCGCGCACCGCGTACCAGGCGTTGATTTTCGTGCCGTTCCTGATCACCCCGGTTGCTACCAGCGCCATCTGGCGGTGGCTCTTCGCACCCGAAGGCGGCACCATCCCCGCGATCGCGGCCACCCTTGGCTCGCCGATGGGCAACGTGTTCCGCGACCCGGACGGCTCCATGATCGCCGTGATCGTGATCGTGGGCTGGCAGATGCTTGGCTTCGGCGTCCTGGTGGTCTCGGCCGGCCTGGCGGGCATCAGCCCCGACTACGCCGCGGCGGCCTCCATCGACGGCGCCAGCGGACGGCAGATCACCTGGCGGATCATCCTCCCCCTGCTCTCCCCCAGCCTGGTGTTCCTGTCGCTCATGACCATCCTGCTCTCCGCCCAATGGACCTATCCGATCATCGACCTCGTCACCCAGGGCGGACCGGGCAATTCGTCCACCAACATCTACTACCTGCTGTACCAGTTCGGCTTCCGGAACTTCGACGCCGGCTTGTCGTCCGCAGCCGGAACGCTCTTCTTCCTCGGGTTCGGGCTGATCGCCCTGGTCTTTGTGGAACTCTCAGAGCGCCTCAGCTTCTACGACAACTAGGAAGGGACCACGTTGGCCTTCATTACCATTGCCCCGCCGGCCCAGCCCGGCCCTGTGGGCGCCGCCTCGTCCTCCGGCGCCGACGCACCCGAGAAAAGCACGACGGCGACCCGTCGCCTCACGCGCTGGGCCGCCTGGTCCGTCGTCCCCAGCCACGCCCTCCTGATCGTGTTGGCCCTGGCGTCCATCTTCCCGGTCTACTGGATGTTCGTCACGGCCTTCCGGCCGGCGTCGGACGCCCTGTCCACGAACCCCCTGCCGGGTCCTTTGAGCCTGGAGAACTTCCAGTACGTGCTGAGTACCATTCCCATCGCGGGCATGCTGGCCAACACCTTCGGCATGTCCCTGGTGCTGGCCGGGGCGCAGCTGCTGGTGGCGATCTTGGCCTCCTACGGCTTCGCCCGCTGGGACTTCACAGGAAAGAAGGCGCTCTACCTGTTGTTCGTGGGCTCCTGGCTGGTGCCGTTCCAGGTGACCATGATCCCGAACTACCTGCTGGTCTCCCAGATGGGTCTGCTCAACACCATCACCGGCGTGGTCCTGCCGCAGCTGTGCTCCGCGTTTGCGGTGATGATGCTCCGCCAGCACCTCGAAGCGTTCCCCAAGGACCTGCTGGATGCCAGCCAGATGGACGGGCGGTCGTCGTGGCGGACCCTCTGGGAAGTGGTGGTTCCGAACCTCCGGCCGGCACTCGCCGCCCTGGGAATCATGCTGTTCATCAGCGCCTGGAACGAGTACCTGTGGCCGTCACTGATCATGCAGAAATCCGATGCCCTCATCCAGGTGGGCATCCGCGGTTTCCTCGGTGCCGAGGGGAACAACTGGGGCGCCATCATGGCCGCGTCAGCCTTGGCCTGCCTGCCGATCTTCCTGATCTACATCTTCCTGCAGCGCTACGTGGTGGACGCGTTCGTACGGTCGGGACTGAAATAAGGGCCGATGCCGTCTTCGTTGCGCGTTTGCATCCGGGCTGTCTGCGACCGCCAGCGGACCGGCTGCCTGCGATCCCGGCCATCAGCCCCCACCTTCCATCGGCGTCGCCAACGCCTTCGTGTTGTCCGGCAGTAAGTGCCGCGACCGACTCCTACCCAACAGATAAGGAACACCATGAAAATTGTCCAGATCACCGACACGCACCTCTCCCACCTCGGCGGTGTCTCTAACGAGAACTTCCAGCAGCTCGCGCGATTCATCAACGACCAACTCCGCCCGGACGTCGTCGTCCACAGCGGCGACATCCTCATCCTCAACCCCGACAACGACGCGGACCGGGCTGCGGCGAAGCAGGCGCTGAACCTCATCGACGCGCCTCTGTATGTTGTGCCCGGCAACCACGATGTCGGTGAACCCGGCGAACACCCGTGGGCCGGAATAGCCGCAACAAGCGCCCGCACCAAGGCCCACATCGATGCGTTCGGCCCGGACAGCTGGGTTCACATCGTCGGCGACTACGCGATCGTTGGTTTCAACAGTGAGATCATCGGCGCCGGCATCCCCGAGGAGCAGGAGCAGTGGCAATGGCTGGACACCGTCCCGGAGAAGGTCGCGGGCCGCCCCACCCTCGTGTTCTGCCACAAGCCACTTTGGCAGCCCACCATTGAAGAGCCCGTGCACACCCTGAACATCCCCGCCCAATTCACGGAGCGGCTACTCGGCGTCTTCAACCAGGTTCCGGTGAAGGCCTACGGCAGCGGTCACGTCCACATTTACGCGCAGGGCAAACACGCTGACGCGCTGACCATCTCAGCGCCCTCCACCGCCTTCCTCGCCAAAGGCGCGATAGACCTTCCCGTACTCGAGCAACTCGGCGTCGTCGAGTACATCTGCGAGAACGGGAACGTGGAAGCGTACTTCCGCTCCATCCCGACCCTCGTCGAGGGCGACCCACGCGAGATCCCGGAATTCAACGCCGCGCTGGCAGAACTCGGCATCACCCTCGAGGTATAAGACGCGGCGCGCCAACGGCGCCATGACGGAAACGATCGCGGGCGTGGATCGGGCCTGCCATCGGCTGACGACATTGACGGTGCCATCGTCGGCTAAGTTTGCGGGTCCGCTCCCCGTCCCAGTGGACTTCGGAACATCCGCCAAGGATCCTGAGCGCGCGGTTGCGCCAGCACGTTTCCCCTGCCCGGGTACGGGCAGGGGAAACGTGCTGTTAAACCGCTAACGACTGTTCTAGACGGTCTTTAGTGGTTTCCCTGCTGTGTAGTACTTGCTGGCCCACATGTAAGAGCGGAAAATTGGCGCCGGGGTCGGTCCGTAAGTGGATCCGCGCCTGAACTCGTAACGGACTGCTAGTTTTTTCGCGGCGATGGCTGCTTCATCGGCCGCCTTCTTCGCTGCGACATACGTCATCCCTTCCGGCCAAGATGAGTTTGGCTTCCATCGATAAGACTTCGCCCCCACAGAGTCTGAGCCCACGCAAGCGACCGTCCCACTTCCTTAGAACCGGAACACCCCCGGTGGGACACTCCCCCGCGGATCCTGATCCACGGAACGGCGCGTCATCTGACTGTCCCGGAATTCAATCCACAACGCCCGCCACAATCGCCCGTCACGGGAGCGAATTTCGGTACGGTGCACGAATGCATATCGGGTACGCGAGGGTTTCATCGACCAAGCAGGACGTAACACGGCAGCTGGACGCCCTGGCGGCCGCTGGCATTGCAAGTGAGCACATCTACGTGGATAAGAAATCAGGGGCCACACGGGACCGGCCAGGGCTCCACGAAGCATTACGTCAAGCACGGCCCGGAGACGTGATCGTAGTTCACACTCTGGACAGGCTGGGCCGTACAGTCCGGGACACCCTGAACCTGGTCCACGAGCTGAGAGAACGCGGCGTCGGAATCCGGACTCTCGCTGATCCCCTGGGCATAGACACGTCCAACCCGGACAGCCCCATGGCGCAGTTGGCCGTGATCATGCTGGCACTGTTCGCGGAGATGGAACGCACCTACGCCACCGAACGCGCTTCCCACGCCCGGGCCGTAGCCGCGGCCCACGGCCGCCACACCGGACGCCCTTCCGTTGTGGATCCTGACAAGCTTGAACATGCCTTGATGCTCCGGGATAAGGGGGTCCCCATGCGGGAGATTGTCATTAAGACGGGGTTGAAACGCACGACCTTGTACAGGCACTTGCCGCCCCGCATCTGATCCCGTTTGATAGCGCCCTTATGGCAGCTACCAGATGACTTCACCAGCTACATATCCACGAAGCACCAGTCTTATTGCGGTCCTTTCGTTGGCTCGACACCAATAGCGGTACCGGTTGTCCTGGACGGTGATCCAAGTTCCCTGGCCATCCTCTTCGCGCGAGTCGAACATCCTTAGCAGGGCCCTCGATCCCACCTCTGGTAGAAGCATCTTCAGTCCGGACTCGTGATCATCCCACTCCGTGAAGGACCTAACGTCGGATTTGGGGGCCGTGTCAAGGCGAAACCAACGCACGCTCGTCGGCGCACCGTACTGCGGGTCGGCAAGGTCATACATTGCATGCCCTCGTGCGAGCTTGGTTATGACTGCCGAAAGGCTCTCTGCACTCGGACCTGAATTCCACGTGGTGTCAATCGACGAGAGCGCAACTTCAAGCCTTTCAGCTAGGCGGAGGTTAGCGGTGATAGCCCTGCGGACGCCCTCCCGCTCGATGAGTGCAGGATCGACCGCGCCGACAAGGGCGCTATCGAGCAGGCATGCGACGTACAGCTCGTCGGCTGAGGTTCCGTTGTTGCATCGGAAACAGGAATAGACAGTCGCGAGGTTCAGTGGGTATGGCCGGTCTAGGAAAGTTCTTGCAGGAACGTGCTCAACGGTCCTTGTGCTTTGGGATAGAGGCGTGCCGCAGGAGTAGCACCATTCCTCGAGCCTCAAGTCCGCGAAAGGTGTCTGTTGCCGCATTATGAGGTCCTATTCATGGAATGCGGACGCTGTTGATGGTTTCCTCGATGCGCTCCGCTATCGTGCCAGTATCCTCATGACTCCAGAACCGAAGGACGGTCCAGCCTTCCGTCTGAAGCATTTTTGTGGTTTCGATGTCTCGAAAACGGTTGCGTTCCAATTTGGCCACCCAGTACTCCGCGTTTGCGCCGGGAGCGCGATAGTGGGACGGGCAACCGTGCCAGAAACAGCCATCGATGAAAACTGCAACCTTAGATCGTGAGAAAACTAGATCTGCGGTACGCCTCAACGCTGGTATTGGCCGTTGACTAACTCGATATCGGAACCCTCTGGAATGAAGAATCTTACGCACGGCCACCTCGGGCTTGGTATCCCTTGATCGGTTGCCCTGCATTGCTTTCCTGATCGCAGGACTTGTGGCCCAAGATGGCTCCATAGTGCCCAATCTACGCCGTAAGTGGCCCCTCAAAGCGGTTGTCAGTCATCTCCTTCAACCGATGCGTCGTTCAGGTCTTCTTGCTGGCCGGTGGGGTCGGAGTGCTCATAGAGAACGGAGCCAACCAGGTTTTCCACCTGAATCGCTGCCGGATTTGGGGACGGCCGGCCTTCGACATGGGCGAGTCTGACTGCCGATATGTACGCAAGACGCACGGCCTGAATAACGAGGACTCTTCGCAAGCCTTCGGAAACCTCACCTCGTTCCCTGGCCACGGCGGCCAATCGTGAGATGGTCTCGGCGCGGCGCGCAATCCGGATGTCCGGGTGGCTCCGGTCTTCACGAATCTCATCGGTGATGAGAGGCCGACGCAATGACGGGGGCATGGCCACCCGTTCTGAAATTGGCGGGATCTTCTCGTTCAGAATCGCCTTGAACCTAGAGTTATTAATGGCGTCGAGGTACGCGGTGTACTCCAAGGCATCTAGGTGCCTCTTCGCGTCAATGTACGCCTGGGCCTTCTTTTCCTTGAGGTTCACACTCTCGTACTGCCAAGCGGGCCAGATCTGCACCTCTGCTACTTCAAACAGGTCGAGGATGCGCATAGCTACGGCATCGGTCCGCTGATTGGTCAGGTGCCTGCCAAGACGCACTCTCAGCTGCTCGTTTGTCTGCCCGACGTAGATGGGCTCCCCGTCATAGTCGTAAAACGCGTACACACCCCATTTGGCGTCTGACCATTTGCGGCCCTGTTCATCCGTTTCGTTCAAGAACTGCTTGAGAAGCAGACGAAACTGCTGGACGTCGGTGGCCGGCAGTGAAACTTTGGCCGGTTTCTTGGGTTTACGTACGGGAGACGCGGTGCTCTTACTGGACAACCGACACCAGTTCCTCGCTCTGAGACTGGGTGCCCAGCTTTCCCTTGATCAAGGGCATGAGGTAGTTTTCCCCCAACCATTCCACAACCGGGACTGCAACTGCGTCACCGAAACCGAAGAGAGCTTGGTTCGTGCGAGCTGTGGAAAGGTCGTAGTCGCCGGCACCCATAAGGCGGGCGTATTCAAGGGGCGTCATCCACCTCACTTGGAGTCTCTTGTTCCCGAGCCTCACGACGGCCTGTTTTGAAGATCCACCGCGGGCTGTACGGAGGCAACCCGAAACGTCATCAGGGCGGACTTCCCAAACAGCGACCCCGTTTCGGGTTCGCCGGTACGCCGTCCGGTACTTAACGCCGCTGTCGCGGCGCAAGGAGTTCACGCGATCGCGTTGAGTGGGTGACAGCGAGGCAATGAAGGCATCCGTCCGATCCTGGTCCCACCACCTCTCGTCGGTTGTTTGCATTTCCTCAACGAGTTCACCAAGCCCGGAGAGCTGAGGGGTTGGAGGCGCGGGCAGCGCCGCGCGGTGAGTCCTCAGCGTGGGGTCGCCGTAAATCCATTGCAACCAATCGGGCCGCAGCTCGTAATTCTGCTCTTCAGAGTCTTCCGGAGGGTTTTGTGCGCCTACTAGGAAGATCCGCGGACGCGACTGCGGCAAGAAACGGCGAGCATCTATGGCCAACACATCGACTGAATATCCAAGCTCGTTAAAGGCCCGGATGGCAGCAACCAGATCATCTCCGCCATGCGACGTCACCAACCCGTTCACATTTTCGAGAACAGCTACCTCTGGCCGATTCTCTGCTCCCAAGTCCTCCAGGAGGCGGATGAAGTGCCAGAATGTCCCGGATTGACTCCCAGCGAGGCCTGCCCGGCCTCCAGCCAGCGATAAATCCGTGCACGGCGAGGATGCCCATGCGAGTTTGGCATCCGTCGGCAAGTCAGCTGCCTTTACGACCCCTATGTCCCCCAACGCGAACGTGTGTTCAGAGTCATCGTTGAACTGCCCTTCGTACATGGCCCATTTGTCCGGCTCGAAGTCGTTGGCCCAGGCAACGCGGAATCCTGCCGATTCCAGCCCCATGCGGGCCAGTCCGATACCTGCGAAGAATTCAAGGACCTTCGGGCGAGCAGTGGATAGTTGGGTGACGTTGTGCATGTCTGAAGATTACCGTTGCCAGCGAGAGCGGCCAGCAATTGTGTGACGGACACGACCACTCAAGGCTATGAAGACAAATCAGCCAAGACGGCGAGCATCCAAATGCCATCGCCAAACCTGATCTCAAATAGCGGTTCCCCTTTGGGATCTGTGCCGCATGGTTCCATTGCGAAGTAGGGCCATCCATCCCTTGCGAAGGCCACGGCATCCCGCGTGCGAACCGCGTGAAACGTCCCTAAAGGCTTCGGCGGTGTGCTCATGTCTGCTCCTAATTCCACCAAGTTGGTACAAAGCTAAGGGGTTTCTCCTGAACGAACCTGCATCTGCACGTTCCCCCATGGCACACCTCCGAACTGACTCCAGTGAACAAGGTCCTTCGAGGGGGCCGTCATTTCTCCTGCCGGTACTCGGACCAGTGGGCCAACACGGCCTGCTCGACGGCCGCACGCTTGGTCAGCTTCGTCTTGAACTTCACGAAATCAAGGATCTCCCCAACCTCGTCGCTGACTTGGAGGTTCAGGTCCCGCACACCTTGCGCGGCGTTCGACTTGGCGGCCGCCGCGGCCGACTGCCTGGCAGGCGTCGGCTGCACGGCCGCAGGTGGCTCAATGGGATCTACATGCTCGTCCGGGGCAGGCTTGATCTGGGCTCGCACGCGGCGGTTTGTCAGGTCCGGCTTGTTACTCATCGGATCACTTTCTTGGATAGTTCGGTGTAGGCGTCAAGAACTTTGTGCCCACTCGGATAGTCGCCGTACCACTCCCCCGCAAGGCGGGCCTGCTCAACGATGGTCCGCTTCGGCACCATCGGCGTGAGTAGCAGCCCGGTTTGCTTCAGGTCATCGAAAGCCACACGCTCAACAGCCGGGGTTCCCACAACCCGGTCATCAATGGCGGCCGCGATAACGCCCAGCTCGTCCAGCGTGTGAGTGGCTCCGATCCGTGCCAGGTTCTTCTTGAACTGGCTGACTGTCTGCCGCGCCCCGTCCACGCCGTCTACTCCATCTTCGGAAAGCCTGGACGCGTAGACGATGGAATCGGCAGCTGTCAGCGCTCCCTTGATGAGTGGACCGCCCTGCCTGTTGGGGCAGTCGATGACCACTAGATCGGATTCAAGTCCAACCAGCGAGGTCTTTAGGCGGTACTCGGCACCGTCCGCGTATTCGGCTTCCCGGTTGCTCATGCTGCGGGCAGCAGGAATGACCCGAATGTTCTCTGACCAGGCGGGAACAACGATGCCCAGCTCCTCGGCGTAGCCTTCGCAATCGTCGTAAGCGAGGATCGCGCCTACGTGTAGGTGATCTTCCTCGGGAACGACGCGCGCCCACTTCGTAGTGGCGGCCCGAGGGTCGAGGTCCAGCAGCGTCACTTTGCGTCCGCTTCTGGCCGCAATGACAGCCAACGATACTGCGGTGGTCGTCTTGGTGACTCCGCCGCTCTCTGAGTAAATCGCTAGTACCTGCATAGGCCGAATCTACATTCCTTCCAATCTACATTTCCGGAAAGACACGTTTCTGGGTTTGTAGATTTATAGGTTTCTGGTTCTCTGGATTACTGGGTTTCTGCTGACAGCTCGATTTGCACGCTGCCCATGAGCTGCGACAACCCTGCGGCTTCCCAGGATCCAGGCCGGTTGTCCAGAAGTGTGTGGCCGGCGGCCACTTCCCTCTGGGCCTCGACCATGGCGAGGTAAATTAGCTCGCCTATGTCGGTGCCGGCGGCGAGCTGGCGGAGGATCGCATCTTTGACGGCTGTCATATCCTCGTCAAATTCCTGGCGGTAAGTTTCGATTTCTTCAGGGGACTTGCCCTCGACGTTAAGGGCGTCGGGGCCGCCCGGGATGATCTTCTGTGCCATGGTGTGCCTCTTTCTGAATAGGGAATGCCTAGCGGATCAGGGGGCTGGCGTCTCGCGGTAGCCCTGCCGGGAAATGGCACTTTGGGCCTTCTCCAGTTCGTCGCCTAACTCGGCGGCCAACCGTGCGGCCTTGGTCAAGTGGTCCGTGGCGGTGGCCACGCTCTGGATGGGGTCCCGGCCGTCGTCCTCGTACACGTCGTACTCATCCAGTGATCGCCCCAGGGACTTGGCCAGCTGCGTGCAGGCTTGGGGGAGCAGGTGGCCGAGACCTTTGAGGTTGCCCAGGACGCTGTACACGGTGGGAGCTGCGTGGATCTGGGTGATGGTCAGGTGGTTGATCGAACGGATGGCCTCGTAGGCGTCATCAGCTGCGCGGATCACTTCGGGGGTTTCGTCGTCCATGGTTCTGTTCTCCTTGATGGGCGTCAGGTCCGGGCAGATTTACAGAAATCTTGTTTTGTAGATTTCTGGTTAGGCGTCGGCTGGCTTCTTCGCTTTGAGCTGGGACACCCGTTGGGTGGAAATGCCGAGCATGCGGGCTACTTCGGTGATGGTGAATTGCTGGCTGAGTTCCGCGACGACGGCGCGTGATTCGGCGGCCCCCTTGGCGGAAAGCTCCTGCGCCTTCTCAATATCGTCCCTTGCCTGAGTCCAGCGCTGCATGGCGTCGTCGGGTGCGCGGAGCGTGACGTTGACTTTGACCTCATCGGGATCGAGGTTGAGCACGACGGCGGCAAGGTCTGTTGCCATGTCCTGGATATCCTTTGCCCTGCTGGCTTGGGTCACCTGGTCAAGCTCGTGAATGTGGATCTCCCACCACTTGCCTTCTTTGTGGGCAACGGCTTCGAGCTCTCGCTTGATGGTCATTTCTTCCTCTCGTACTGCCGGGCGGTGGGGCCGGTAGGGGCCTCTCGGCCCCTACCGGGAAGGCTACTGCCAGCCGCTCGGCGTGGTCGGCAGTGTCTTGGCAATCTGCCGGACGACTCCGGGGCTGATGGTTCTGTGCCGGGGAACAGCCACGGTGACTGCCCCATCCGGCGAAGCCCATACATCGTGCTTGCCCGACTGCCGGATGATGCGCCATCCAGCCTTGATTAGTTCCGCCTCAGCATCTTTCCTCTTGATTTCCTTCATAACTCTATTCTAGCCCCCCTTGCATGTC
>NZ_JAMXSS010000005.1 GCF_024124825.1 Arthrobacter sp. H16F315
TACCCGCAGAAAGAGTTCCGGACCATGAGCAACTACGCGACCATCAACCCGGCAACCGGAGAACGCGTTGCCGCGTTCCCCACCCTCACCGACGAGGAAGTGCAGGATGTACTCAAGCGCTCCTTCACGGAATACCGCACCTGGCGCTGCGCCCCGCTGGCGGAGCGGGCCGCAGTACTGAGCCGCATCGCCGAACTGCACCGGGAACGCTCCGAGGAACTTGCCGCGCTGCTGACCCTGGAGATGGGCAAGCCTATCGCCGAGGCCCGCGGTGAAGTTGCCCTCGTGGCCTCGATCTACGCCTACTACGCCGACAACGCCGAACGCTTCCTCCGCGATGAACCCTTGGAGATCAGCGGCCCCGGCTCGGCCGTCGTCCGCACCGAACCTATTGGACCGCTTGTCGGCATCATGCCCTGGAACTTCCCCTACTACCAGGTCGCCCGCTTCGCCGCCCCCAACATCGTGTTGGGCAACACCGTGATCCTCAAGCACTCACGCAACTGCCCGCAGTCTGCCCTGGCCATCGAGGCTGTCTTCCGCGACGCCGGGCTGCCCGCCGGTGTCTACATCAACGCCTTCGCCACCAGCGGCCAGATCGCCACCATGATCGCCGACCCGCGCGTGCAGGGCGTCTCCTGACCGGCTCCGAGAAGGCCGGATCCGCCGTCGCGGAGGTTGCCGGGCGCCATCTGAAGAAGTATGTGCTGGAACTGGGCGGCTCCGACCCGTTCATCGTCCTGCCGGATGCCGACCTGGACAAGGCCGTCGCCGGCGCCGTGGCGGGCCGGATGTACAACGGCGGCCAGGCCTGCACGGCCTCCAAGCGCTTCATCATTGTCGGCGACATCTACGACGAGTTCCTGCGCCGCTACACTGAAGCCATGTCCAAGATCACCCCGGGTGACCCCACGGATGCCCAGACGTCCTTCGGGCCGTTGTCTTCCCAGGCCGCTGTCGACGAAATCGCCGAACTCGTCCAGGACGCCGTCTCTAAGGGTGCGACCGCCGTCACCGGCGGTGACGCCCCGAACGAAGCGGGCGCCTACCACCCGGCGACCGTCCTGACCGGTGTTACGCCGGAAATGCGGGCCTACTCGGAAGAGATCTTCGGGCCGGCCGCAGTCGTCTACCGGGTGGATTCCCCCGAAGCTGCCGTTGACCTGGCCAACGACTCGCCCTTCGGCCTCTCGAGCTCCATCTACAGCGCCGACGTCGAGGCCGCCCGGCAGCTCGCCGACCAGCTGGAAACCGGAATGGTCTGGATCAACAGCATCAGCCGCAGCGCCCCTGACCTGCCCTTTGGCGGGGTCAAGCGCTCGGGCGTCGGACGGGAACTGGCCCAGTACGGGATCAACGAATTTGCCAACAAGAAACTCATCCGGATCCCGACGGCCTAAACACGCACTGCAATCGCTGCCCGACGTCCTCAACAACGGCGGGCAGCGCCAACCTGCGCCTGCAAGCGGCTTCAAAGGAAAACGAGGAAAGTGTGAACCAGGCCTATATCTATGACGCCGTGCGGACACCGTTCGGCAAGTTCGGCGGCAGTCTCGCCGGGATCCGCCCGGATGACCTGGCCGCGCACGTGATCGGCGAGTCCGTGAAGCGTGCCCCGAAGCTGGATGTGGAGCGGATCGATGAGGTGGTGTTCGGCAACGCCAACGGCGCCGGGGAGGAAAACCGCAACGTCGCCCGGATGGGCACCCTGCTCGCCGGGCTGCCGGTGTCCATCCCGGGCACCACGGTCAACCGGCTGTGCGGGTCCTCGCTGGACGCGGCGATTATCGCCTCCCGCCAGATCAGCACCGGGGACGCCGAGCTGATGCTCATCGGCGGGGTCGAATCCATGTCCCGGGCCCCGTGGGTGCTGCCCAAGACCGAAAAGCCCTACCCGGCCGGGGACCTGACCCTGGCCTCCACCACGCTGGGCTGGCGCCTGGTGAACAAGGCCATGCCCGCCGAGTGGACAATTTCTTTGGGCGAGGCCACCGAGCGTTTGCGCGAAAAATACGCCGTGGCCCGTGAACAGCAGGACGAATTCGCCGCCGCCTCGCACAACCTGGCCGCCGCGGCCTGGGACGAGGGGTTCTACGACAACCTCGTCACCGTGGTCCCCGGCACGGACCTGGTCCGGGACGAGGGCATCCGGCCCGGGTCCACCGCGGAAAAGCTCGCGGCCCTCAAGACCGTGTTCCGGAACGAGCCCGAGGGCGCCGAGGCCGGCGGGACGGTCACCGCCGGAAACGCCTCCCCGCTCTCGGACGGCGCGTCCGCGGCGTGGATCGGGTCCGAGAACGCCGCCGGGCTGCTCGGGCTGGAGCCTCTGGCCCGGATCGCCGGGCGCGGCGCGCACGCCAACGACCCGCAGTTCTTCGGCTACGCCCCGGTGGAGGCGGCGAACAAGGCCCTCGCCAGGGCCGGCATCGGCTGGGACGAGGTCGGCGCCGTCGAATTGAACGAGGCGTTCGCCGCGCAGTCCCTGGCCTGCATCAGCGCCTGGGGCATCGACCCGTCCATCGTGAACCGGCACGGCGGCGCGATCGCCATGGGCCACCCGCTGGGCGCCTCCGGTGCCCGGATCCTGGGCACCCTGGCCCGGTCCCTGCAGGCCTCTGGGCAGCGCTGGGGCGTCGCCGCGATCTGCATCGGCGTGGGCCAGGGCCTGGCCGTCGTCCTCGAAAACGTCACCGCTCCGGCTAGCTAGGGCTTCGGCACTGAAGCTGCACTCGTCTTTGATGAGACAAAAAGCATGAATGCGGCAACTTAAGTGAAACTGCGCCAACTTAGTTGAAACAGGACATTAACTGGCATGCGCGGGTATTCGTGGGCCGGGAGTAGGGCCCTGCGTGGGCGCCCCAATCGTAGGCAGCAGGAATGGAAGCCGGCGGCCCGCATCGAGCACGTGGGGTGTGAGTCAATGGATTCGACCTCGCTCAAGGTGCGCTGGCTCCGGATGACCGCATCCATGGCGGAGAGGGTGGCAGCCCGTTCGAGTCGGGCCGGGTCCGGGGGTCCCTGCTTTTGGCAGGGACCCCCGGACGCGGCCCTTGGTCAGAGAAGGCAACCGGGTGGCCTCGGGCAGTCATCTATCGCGAGTGTGCTGTTCGCGTGCTGCGGCGATGTACTGGGCGTAAGCGGCGGCCGAATCGGTGGCGTGGCGTTCGATGGTCTTAGTAAGTGTTGGGAAAGGGGTCACGGCGCTTTGGCGGGTTGCCAGGGCCGGCGCCCGGGGGCCGGAGCGAGCCGGCGGGCCATGAGCCCGATCATGGCCCATTTGACCATGGCCTCGGCGTGTCCGGGGAGGCGTTCGTAGTCCCGTCCCAGGCGCCGGCAGCGGACCAGCCAGGACAGGGTGCGCTCGACGACCCAGCGTCGCGGCAGGACCTCGAAGGTGTGCTGCCCGGCCGGTTTCACCACGATCTCGACGGTGATCCGCAGCAGCAGGCGTGCGAACTCCACCAGTTTGCCGGCATAGCCGCCGTCGGCCCACACGAGCACGATCGAGGGCATTTTCATCCGGGCCTTTTCCAGCACCCGGCGCCCGCCGTCGCGGTCCTGCACGCTGGCGGCGGTGACCAGCACGACCACCAGCAGCCCGATCGTGTCCACCACGATGTGCCGCTTGCGCCCGTTAGTCTTCTTGCCCGCGTAGTACCCGCGGGAATCGCGGCCGACGGTGTCGGCGCCCTTGACGGTCTGGGCGTCCACGATGCCGGCCGAGGCCATCGGGTCTTTCCCGGCATCGTTGCGGGCCGCGTCGCGCAGCGCGTCGTGGATCCGGTCGGTGATGCCCTCGCGGTTCCACCGCTTGAAGTACCAGTAGACGGTGTCCCAGGGCGGGAAGTCGTGCGGCAGCATCCGCCAGGCACACCCGGTCCGGTTCAGGTACAGGATCGCCTCCACGATCCGGCGCCTCGAATGCTTGGCCGGCCGGCCTCCGGTCTTGACCGGAACCATCGGCGCAATCAGCGCCCACTGGTCATCGGTCAGGTCCGAAGGATAGGGACGCGGGGAAGAGCCCTCCATGCCTCCACGCTGAACCCGTCGGCCGCGGCAGTCAACAGGCTCGCCCCACTTTCCCAACACCTACTTAGGGACAGAAAGATCCTCGTCACCGGGGCCTCGGGCCGGATTGCTTCGGCGCTCAGTATGAAGCTGGCCGGGCAGAACGAGGTGTGGGGCATCGCCCGCTTCGGCAACGAAAAGGTACGCGGGGAACTCCAGGAAGCCGGCGTGAAGACCTGCTCCGTCGACCTGGTCAACCCTGATTTTTCCGGGCTGCCGGAGGACTTCGACCACGTACTGCACCTAGCCGCGTACCTTGGCGGCGGTGATGATTTCGGTAAGGCACTGGACATCAACGCGGTCGGCACGGGCTTGGTGCTCTCGCACTTCCGCAGGGCGGCGTCGGCGCTGGTGATGTCCACGACCGGGGTCTACCGGCCGCACCCGGACCCGTGGCACCGGTACACCGAAACCGATCCGCTGGGGGACCCGATCAACCCCTCCACCCCGACCTATGGGGTCACCAAGGTCGCCCAGGAGGGCACCGCCCGGCTCTGTGCACGCCTGTACGGCCTGCCCGTGGTGATCGCGCGCATGAACGCCTCGTACGGGCCCCGCGGCGGGCTTCCCGTGACGCACTTGGACAAGGTCGCCGCCGGCGAGACGATCCGGCTGCGGTCGGACCCGGCTCCTTACAGCCCGATCCACGACGACGACATTGCGGACCACATCGAGGGGCTCCTCGCCGCTGCTTCCGTGCCGGCCACGGTGGTGATGATCGCCGCCATCCCCGAAACCAGGGCAATGCTGAGCCCGATCCACTCAGGACCGGTACGGTTCCCGCCCCACAAACCACGGCGGGAAACCTCACCACCGACAACAACCATGCGTCCCATCAGACCTACTCCCCTGCTTTCGTACTGCTCATTACCGTCCGCTGATGTGATCGGTATCAGGCACCATCGAGTTCACGCCCTGACGGCCGCGCAGTGCGGCCTGCCGTGATGCTTCACGCCCGGCCAGCAGGAACGCTGTCGCCCCGCCGGCGGCAATCTTGGCTGAGCCTCGTCCTACACTCGCCGCTCCGCTGCGGGCAGCGGCAGCAGTTTTTCCGGCCGGAGTACCGGCCCGGTCATCCCGCTGCGCCTGGGCAATGGTGCGGGTATCAGGTGCAGCCGGTGCATCCTGGCCAGGGGCTCCCATCGCGGCGGCCCCCTGTCTGGTGGCGCCGGCACTTCGACGGCCGCTGCCTGTAGCCGCGCCGGCCCCGGCTGCACCATCGGTCAGACCCCCGTCAGGACCGGCAGAAAAGCGAGGCCCGCCTGATACCTGGGCTGCCGCCCCGCTGACGGCGGCACCGGTGCGCCCACCGCCGGCCGGGCCGGACTGTGCCTGCATGGTGCGGCGCTGACGGATCATCGCACCGATCCCGGCACCGGCCCCGGCCACCATCGCCGCCCCGGCAATGGAGGGACGGTTAGCACCCAAAGAACTGGCCGAGGATGGCAGTATCGGGACGAATTTGAACAGCAGCGCGGGTGAGAACGCGAGGACGACCATGGCGGCGGCTGCGATGAACACCGAGGAGGCGTTCACCAAGGCGTCTCCGGTACCTTCGCCCTGGAACGCGGGGCGGTTCGAGATGAAGCTGAACAGCGCACCCATGATCAACAGAATCAGCGGCTTCGACAGAGCGATACCCAGCCACAGCGAACCGGCCTTGGCAACCCGGCCGCGGTGTTCGGGATGGATCATGAAGCCGATCATCAGCGCAATGCCTACGCCCAGCAGTGACAGCGCGAGTGGCTGCAGAGCGAACAGCCCCAGGAGCGCCCAGGCCCCGACGAAGAGCAACCCGAACAGCAGCACAGCTGCCAGCGGTCCGAAAACGCCACTGGACTCATACGAGGCGAAACGGGAAATGCTTGTGGCGAAGTCCCCGATCTGGTTTGAGGTCCATGGGCTGATCGAATCAGTAACCTGAACCAATGCGTTGTTGCCCACGTATCCCAGAACCGGGCCGAACAATGCCAGCAGAACCGCGAGTGGGGCGTACCAGATCACCGATTCACGCATGGCGTCAGGATCGATTTTTTCATCCGAGTAGTCCCGGAAGAGTTTGAAGAACATCAGTGCCAGCAACACGATCCCGACGCCGGAAAAGACTGACCAGGTGTCTCGGAAGCCGTCATCGACCTGAAACTCTGAGACTTTCAAAAGGTTCACTAAAACCTCGTTCGTGGCCGTCACTCCGGCTTCCTTGGTCGAGTTCGCAAACTTCTCAAACCCGTCCTTGGCATTGGCGATAAACGCCACTGTGTCCACCGCGCCCAGCACAAACTGCCCGCCAGGCTGTGTAGAAACAGCTGTACGCAACACAGCGCCAGCAAGCGGGGCGAATTCGTTCCATGTGCTCGATACCGCACATATGCCCAAGGCAGCTGGCGGTGCCCCTTCCCGCGCCAACGATGAGCAAAACTCGCGCTGTCCTTCTGCAGGTCGGTAGTCCAAGGATTTCTCGGGGGTGTCCAGAAAACTGTTGAAAGCGCGGGTTGCCATTCCCGTGCAGTCCTGGCCGATCATCGTTGCACCGAGAAATTGAGGCCCACAGACGTTCTTGGCGAGTTCGCCGTTGAGACGGTCACGAATGCCGTCGCGCTGGTCTGCCGGCAAGCCCGCCAGCCGCTTCAATTGATCGGCATTCAACTTTTCTGAGGCGTTGATGTCATCCGCTGCTTGAGCGGATCCGGCTGTGAGAACACCGAAGCCCAAGAAGAGCGCGAGGAGTGCGGCAGTCAAGCGGATCCTGCTGCTAGCGCGTAGCGTTTGCATATTCCACCCAGCCTTCTTTACTCAGGTTTTCGAAGTAGCGGCCGACCAGCCCGTTATCGAGAGTGGGCATCTCTCCGGTTGCAGCGCCGACGAGACCGCCCGCAGGGCCTTGGTCAGGGAACTTGTCGGCAAGTTCTGTGTCATCAATACGCACCAGGGCGTCAGAGATTTTCCAATCTCCGTCCCAAACGAGTTCCAGGGAATCGGTACCGAAGTAGCCACCGGGTTCTGCTTCACCGCCGCGGAGACCGCCATAAACCACCTGAATCAATGCGCGGTTCTCGGCTTCGCAGGAAACGAGCCGGTAGAGGCCCCCAGCTTTGACATCAACGCGGTCGAGCCAGCCGCCATCGAAGCTCTTGAAGCTTCCGGACGCGGCCGCCGTCGTGTAGGTGTCGCCAAGCAGAACTGCATCCTTGATCCATGCTTCGTCCGAGGCCAACGTCTTCATCGTGGCTTTCTGGGCTTCCCAGGTTTTAGTGTTCACATCGTGCAGGACCGGTGTGTAGTTGGCTGCTGCTTGGGCGGCGGAGTCGCAGGTGCCGTTGTAGCCGATGGGCGTTTTGCCGTCGGCGGCCGTTGTGGTTCCGCCTTCTCCGATGCTGATTTTGGAGACTGGAAATCCGAGCTTGCCAGCGACCATGTCCGTGCCAGCGGTGGGTTCGGGCTGTGAAGCCTGTTCCGTGGGGCGGAGATTTATCAGGACGACGGCGACTGCCACGATCACCACGACGGCGGCAATCGCGATCAGTAGCTTCCATTTCGTTCTCATGGTCTGGTTCCGTTCTTCGGTAGGAGACAGCTGCCAACGATGAAGTGTGCCACCAGTTGGCTAGGCTCCTGCTGCGGCAGTCAGTGCGAGGATGCCGCCGATGATGACGCTGGCGCCGGCGACGGCGGCGAAGGCGACACCGCTGCGCTTGGCACCGTCCGCGCCATCTGCAATGTCGTCCGAGTGGCCGCGCTGCCGTGCGATTCCCCACTTGCCCAGGTTCATCAGGAAAGCGGCGGTGACCAGGATCAGCACCAGTGCCCAGAGCCCGCCGAGGATCAGCTGGATCGCGCCTTGGAACTGAACTCCGAAGACGTTGATGTTGGGGGTCACCCCGTCCAGGGGGTTATCTGCGGCCGCGGGGATGGTGACGTTGGTGAGGATGCTCTTGAACATGGTGTGGGTTTCCTATCGGTTGGTGGTGTGGATACGTGCGTGGGCGTTGCGGTTGTCTACCTCGAGCAGGCCTGCGGCGATTTCTGCGGTGACGCGTTCGAAGGCGCGGCGGGCGGGATCGCCCACGAGCTGCCAATCGATGATTGAGCCGTTGTCCAAGGCCGCGTCATAGGGGATATCGATGATGGACCGCACCGTGGATTCGAGCTGGGCGCGGAGGTCCGCTTGATCGGTCGCCGAGACTTTGGCGCCCCCGCCCTGGGTGATGACGACGACGGCGTTGGCGACGAGGTTCTTGTAGTGCGGGTTGCCCTGGCGCTCGGACATGGATTCGAGCTGTTCGATCATTCGCAGGGCCGAGACGACGGCGTTTCGCTGGAGCCGGACAGGGATCACGAGCTGGTCTGTGACGTCGATAGAGGCCAGCCAGTTTTCGGAGCGGGTGTTGTTTCCGGTGTCCAGGACGATGGTGTCGTAGAACCGGCTGACCACCGTGTGGATGCGGTTGAATTCTTCCGCGCCGATGGACTTCATCCGATCCGGGTCTTCGTCCGATGCCAGGACGGAGAACTGGTTCTTGCCCTGGTGGCGGGTGTAGTAGGAGAAATCGCCTTTACGGGCCTCGATGGTTTCGAACTTTTCCAGCACGTTCAGCAGGTCCCACACGGTGCGGGTAGAGCCGTTGGCGTTGGTCCGCACACCGAGGGTGCCCATCATTTCGTTGTTGTCCCAGACGATGGCGTGCTGGCCGGAGTGGATCCCGAAGGTTGATCCGATTCCCACGCTGCACATGGTCTTGCCGACCCCGCCCAGGGGCTGGGCGACCATGATGCGCATGGGCCTGGAGTAGACCCGTTGGATCGCGGAAAGGTCGGTGCGGCGGGCCAGCTCGGCTGCGCCGACCTTGGGCTTGATCAGCCCGAACGTCACGGTCCGCAGGAAGGCCTGCCAACCGGTGGCCGGTGGCAGTTCATCGTTCATGTTGTCTTTTTGCAGCACTGATGCGCTGCGCCGGCCGCTGACCAAAGGGGCCGCCTGAGCTTCCACGGCCGCCTGCTGGGCCTGTGCCGGCTCACTGATAGCAACGGTCACTGTCGCGGTTTCCTTGACGGGTTCTGCGGCGTTATCTTCTGCCGACGGTTCGGGGTTCAGCAGGCTGATGGGGGCGCGTGACTTCCGCTCGGCGCCTGACCAGTTGGTGCTCATCGGGTCTTCCTTTCGGGGTTCTGACTTCTGAAAATCTCTGGTGCCGGTTCCTGGAACAGGACCGGGACACTGCTTGCGGCCGTGCCCTGCGGGCTGTGCCGTTCCGGGACGGTTAGCGGGTCGGTGAACAGCGGTGCTGTGCCGAACTCGTCAGCACCGGCGGTGGGCGTGCTCACTGGGGAGTCACCGGGCTGATGGACGTGACAAGCCAGGGATCGTCCTGGCCGATGCGGTGGAGCATCATCGTCCACGGCCCGGCGTTGGTGTCGAAGGACGCCGTAACCGTCATGGGGTTTTGTGCCTCCCGGGTGATCGCGGGACCGTCCGTGACGGTGGAGAACGGAACACGGGCCGGATCGATGTAGCGGGCGTCTTCCTTGTACTCGGTCGCGAGCATCGGTTCCAGATCCTTGAACCAGGTCTTCTCCTCCACCGAAGGCCGGCCGAACAGGACCATGGCCTTCGCGGCGGTCTCTTTGACCCTCGTCTCGGCGGCGGCATCCCAGGTGACGTTAGGGCCGTGGTACTGCTCGGAGGCCTCGTCATGCCCGTGGCCATCACCGGCTGAGTGCGCGTCAGCATCCGCCGTGATGGTCGGGGCCGGCGCGGCCGCTGTGGTGGTCGTCTGTGCGGCTGGGGTCCCGGCGCAGGCCGTCAGCAGGGCAGCGGTGGCCAGCAGGGCCGGGGCGAGTGCGGTTCTGCGCATCACAGGATGCCTTTCTCTTTGAGGATCGGTGTGGGGTCGATGGTGGCGTTGATCGGGATCATCGGATTCGGCAGGGCCCCGGCGTAAAACTCCATATGCAGGTGCCGGCCGAAGACGTTGCCGGTCGCACCTTCAGTCCCGAGGGGGGTTCCGGCGGCAACGGTGTCGCCTTCCTTGACCTTTAGAGAGCCGGCCTCCATGTGGTACATCCCGATGGTCAGCTTCCCGTCCAGGGTTTGGCCGGTGATGCCGGTTCCGAACTGGCCTTCAAGGTTTCTGATTTTCACGATCTTCAGATCCGTGATCGCCACAATCACCCCGGCCTGGCCAGGAGTGGAGAAGTCGATTCCGTAGTGGAAGTTGGCCAGCACTCCCCCGGCCGTACCGGGAGGGGCCGGCCGCGGGCCGTACCCGCTGGTCATGACAGCCTTCTGCAGGGGCTTGACCCACTTCCCGGCAATGTCGCCGACAACCTGGTTTCCCTCGACCGGGCACACCCCGGACGGGTCCACCATGGAAGCCGACTCCCCGCCGAGTGCCTTAACGATCTGCGTGGCCTGTTCCCGGAACCGGGTGTAGTGGTGTGGATCCGCGTTCCGCTGCGTGCGGTGGATGGCAATGGTCGGTTCAAGGTTTTCCCACCCCTGAACGTTCTGGAGAGCCTTGAAGAAGTTTGTAGCGCTGGTGTGGGGGTCCATGCGGTCTTCGTAGGAACCCCACGAACCATTTGCGCGCTGCTGGAACAGCCCCCGTGAGTCCGGGCCAGCACCGTCACCGAAATCAATGACCCGCAGCGTGGACTCGCCAATGGCAGCCTGAACACCGATTAGCTGTGCGGCCACGGGCAGTTTCAGATCCTCTGCAGCCTTCATGATCGCGGCCGCGTTCTTCATCTGCTCACCATCGAACCCGGCCACTGTGCTGCCAGGGACCGCTGATGCTGCGGATACAGCTGACGTGCCAGGTGCCGCACAGGCAGAAGCGGCCTGAGCCGGCGTTCCGCCATCGTCAAGAACCACAACAACGAAGCCCAGGGCGAGGGTGGTAGCGGCGGCAACAGGAACGACGACTTTTCGAAACGCCTTACCTGCAACGGCTGTTGCTGCCCCAGCAGCAGCGACACCCATTAGGACGACCGCCTGATTCTGTCGGCGCGAAACCAGCAGCCGATGAACAGGTAAGTCCCGCCCCTGCACCGCATAGTGACTCGCATATCGCCCCTCCCCTGGGCTATTCCGAGGCTTGTCCCCGGACGGAAAACCCATCCCGGCTAAACTCAGCCGTAAAGCTAGGATGGATTTGAAACCAACGGTTAAGTATTTGCGGATGCTTAACTATTGGGATCATTCTAGCAGAATCAATCGTGCGCGTCTTGTCGTGTTTGCCCCATCCAAGGAGTGTTTGTGCCTGTCTCAGCCTCAGAGTTCAAGAGCTGGCTGGACGCTCAGTCCATCAGCACTTCCCCTGCCGCTCTGAGCGCTCTGACGGGGCTGCACCGAGGCACGTTGGGCAACCAGCTGCGGCGTGGAAACGTTGCAGAATCGACGGTCGTTGCCGTCGCTCGCGCGTCCGGAGCGAACGTGCTGGAGTCCCTTGCCGCCTTTGACCCGTACAGGAACATGTACACCAGACAGATTGAGCCCACGCCGGCAGAAGTGCTCAGCCAGGTCCACCACGCAGACCTCATGGCCGAGCTACAATTCCGCACCTCGAAGAAGTACTACCCGCGGGATCTGCGGAAACATATTCCGCTCATAGACTTCCCGCACGAGGGATCCAATCGGGCATGGATTGACGCCATCGACTCCGGCGACATCAGGCACCGCATGGCAGAAGAGACTGGCATGGCCCTGACATACATCTTCACGCAGCTCACCGAAAACAAACTGACCCCACCGCTTGCGGTAGCAGCCTCCAGGGCAGCAGGCACTTCCTTCGCATCAGGTCTGGTGGTCGTCGGCCTCGTGCTTCCGGCTGAGGCAGGCTGGCAACCACGCGCCAGGGAGGACGAGCTGCTTGAAATCACGGACGATGCACTTGTCGAGCTAATCTCCGGCCGCATAAACCTGCTGCAGCGGCGCGTCAAACAACGTAAGGAAGCCCAGGAGTATGCGGAAAAGATGACGGAGCTTCTGGGATGAATCCACTAGGTGTCGTCCCGGTGACGCTCATGCTCATCCTTCTGGGCAGTCTTACGTTCAAGCGTATAAATACACCCGCATCCGGGTTTGAGCACGCCTTGCGGGAAAAGGCGAGCAGAATCGCTTTGTCGGGCATCTTTCTCACCACCGCTTATCTGCTGCTGGTACCGCCCGTGTACTACGCGCTGGATTCGATCATGCCGATCACCAACGCTACCGACCTCATCTCCAAGTACTGCGCACTGGTAGCCGTCGCCTTTCTGGGCGGGCACCTTAGTGTCGCCTACGGATCCCCCTTTGCCCGTCGTTGGACAGTGGGCGCTCCCGGAACCGTTGTGCTGGGCCTCGTCTCCGCTGGCCTGCTATGGACTGTCGTGGCCACAGACGCCCCGTATTCATCCCCCCAGATGCTCGACTTCGCCACACAGCCCAGCGTTCGCATAAACACCTGGTTAGTGCTGTTCTACGTGGCCTACATTGTCCTTCCCCTGGTGCGGCCGGCGTACCTCGACTCCACGAAGAACCCTCTCCGGACAGGCCGGATGGCTTCAGGCATGATTGCCGGCGGTTTCACCCTCTCCCTCTTGCGCGCCGGAGCGTACCCCGTCGAGTGGTTTGGTAGCGGGAATGTGGTTTACCTGTACATGCTCATCTCCTATGCCTCCACTGCCCTCGTGGTCGTGGGACTCGCGCTGTTTGCTTACGCGCGCAGGAACAGAAAAGTGAAAACCGAGCTGGGATCTGCCCTCTCACTCGATTAGGAAGGCCGGGAGACATGACTACCCCCTCAACAAGCGCAGGAAGCAGTCAAAAGCGTCTTAGCGGAAGTACCGCGGGAGCATGAGGCTGCCTATCGCGTCATCTACCAGGCAGTGAAGGTGTGCCTGGCAGATGGCATGGAGCGGCGGGCAGCTGCCGCCTACTTGGGAGTCTCGCGGTGGCGTATCGACCGCCAGGGACGCTACTTTCGGTCTTTGAGAGCGACCAGGACCTTGTTCCGGGATGCCATGGCTGCCAATCCTGCAACTGATCCTGCCGGCGAGTCCGTGGAAGCCATAGTCCGAAGAGCGTGGAAGAAGTAGCCCTCAAAGGGTCCCAAATCCCAAAATTCTTGGTTTCATGACATATTGGAATCATGCAATCTGGAATCTGTCACGAGCTTGCTGGGCGAGTCACACCCCACGCGATGACTCTTTCAAAAAGAGCGACACGCCGCGGCGACGTGCAGGGTTTCGTTTATCAAAACCGCTTAGATAGCACTATGGCAATTCAGAAGCTTGCTCAGGGAGGCCGCCCTTCCAAGGGGCCCCGGCACACGTTTGTGGTCAAGCCCGATCTTGCGCGGGCCGAAAAGCTGCGGGCCATTATGGAAATTCTTGGCACGAACGCAGTTGATTACCTGACACCGCTGGTTGCCAGGCATATAGATTCCATCGACCTTGAAGAACTGCGCAATCAGGAGACATTGCCTATACCGAAAGCCAGTTAATAACTGAAGGCCCGCACATGGCGGGCCTTCGTTAAATATTTAGTTCAGATCTCGTTCTTGGCGGGATGTCGATCTGAACTTTTGTCCAACACCCACCCAGTGGGTGGATTTTGTCGTTCCCCCGAAGGAGTAACTGCTGTCTATGGTACCGGAAGTCAATTCCGCGTCAACGCACGCACGTAAGGGTGTCGCGGGCCAACCTAGCCCTCAGCAGGCGTGGATCCTTGCACCCCTGATCGCCGGCCAAGCGTCCTACCGCCTAGGCCGATGGATGGGCACCAGGTTCCAATACCCGCGGCCGGCAACTCCGCCCACCATTACGACGTCTCTGCCCGAGCACCCCGCAGCAGTCATGATCCACGGTACGGACGGTTCCGTAGCCACTCTCTGCATCGACTTGGATACATCCAAGGCACTGAAGAGCGTCGTGGACTCAGACGCAGCCCGGCTCAGGAAGCTTCTGAACGAAGCCAACGTCAGCTACGTGGAGGACTTCTCCCCCAGCGGCGGCAGGCACATCTACATTCCCCTTCAACAACGCCTCACCGCCGCCAAAGCCCGCGAGCTTGTCGAAGCCCTCGGCCTTCTCGCCGCAAGCCTGGACCCGAGCCCCCACCAGAACATCACCGACGGCTGCATCCGCGTCCCGGGCTCAAGGCACAAGGCTGGCGGCCACCAAACCCTCATTACTCCCCTATCCCAGGCCTACGCCACCCTCCGCGTCCGCAACTCAGCGCGTGCCATAGCAGCATTGCGCGCCGCACTGGCCCCGGAGCTGGCCCGCAACAAGGCCATCCAAAAACGCCAAGCCAAAGCAGCAACAACAGTACGGACCACTGCTGGACAGCTGCCCGTCGCTGGCCGCAGCGAAACCCCCCTGCGCCGGATTGCACGCACTGGCCTTTACGACACGGCTACGTACGCCAGCGCCTCGGAGGCCCGCATGGGTGTGCTGAACCACTTCGCTGCGTGCGGATGGACCCTGGAAGAGGTACGGAACGAACTCACCGGCCAGTTCCCGGGCCTGGCAGCCCTCTACGGCACGCAAGCCAAACAGGCGCGACTCCTTTCCAGCGAATGGGCCAACGCCCAGGCCTTCACCAACGCCGGCAGCACCCAAAAACGTAAGTCCCGTGAACCCGGAAAAATCAATGCCCTTATTAACAACACAAGCCCCACTGAACCCACAGGGGGGCACTCAACCGCAGTTCCGCGTCAATCCACCAACTCGTAAACGACTTGGAAAATGTCCTGTACGCCGTCCTGGACCACCGCTTGGCAGCCAGGGGCCGCGAAGGACTCGGCCTCCGCCTCCTGGTCCGCGGCCTGCTGGGTTACATGAGGGCGAAAGAAACGGATCTTCTCGATGTCGGTTGTCGTACGCTTGCGGTCGCGCTGGGAAAGCACCATGTCACCATTGCCCGGTTACTTCCCGTTCTGGCCCAGGCCTCCGATGGAATTCTCACCAAAGTCGCGGATGCTCGCCACAAGACAGCAGACGTCTACCTCATTCAGTTGCCTCGGCACTATCAGCAACTAGCGAGGGAGCTGACGTGGCGCAAAGGACGCATCCATGCCGTGCGACCTGTGTTCCGAAGCCTGGGAGACGTGGCTGCCCTTGTCTATGAATCCATCGAACGAGCTAGGCACTCCCCCACCACCGCGGAGATTGTCCGTTTTACGAGCATCAGCCGCAACGCCGTATCGACCGCGCTGACCGAGATGGAGGCCCTGGGCATGGTTTACCGCGACCACGGTCACTGGAAGAGGAGGGCAGTTAATCTGACTAATCTGGCGGCAAGGCTGGGCGTGTTGGAGGACTACCAGGCCCACATCAGCCGTAACCGGTTCGAACGCGCCCGCTGGCACGCATACCTGGACCGTTTCCGGACCGTTGAGGTTGATGAAGGTGCACTGTACGACCAGGAACGGGAGGAGTATTGGCTGCCTCCTGGGGATGCTGCGATCTGGAACGCCGCATAGACGACGAACCGGGGGCTGCAGCGATGCCCGGGTTGCCTGTACGCATTTTTCCGGTTACCTCCGGCGCACTGAATATGCGGACGACGACAGGACGGGGGCTCCGAGAAAGCTGCCGCAAAACGGCAAGCACTGACGCCCAATGTGGACCGCTTTTGAGATTCATCCTCCGGTCTCCACCGGGGGCCGACAGCGGGGGACAGCGCGACGGAAGAGCTGCAGGGCGGCGCTCAATCGCTTACCTGCAGGGTTTCCTCATGTTGGTCATTCGCTTGCGAATGAAGCGTATACAGCAAAGCAATTGAAACTTGCTTTAGAAGTAAAACTTGCCATAACAGCTTTACTTTTTTGACTTGTGAAAAAAGTAAAGACACGCAAGCCAGCTTCACAAGTGAAACAAGTGCCGCCTGGTTACGCTGGGAACACTTGTGAAAGGAAGATTCGATGAAACACGATCTGGACCGCGGCGCGCTCAGCAGGGTAATCGCGGTAATCAACGGCAAAGGCGGGGTCTTCAAGACCAGCTTGGTAGCCAACGTCGGTGGACTCCTCGCGGAGGCTGGCTCACGCGTACTCCTCGTGGATTTGGACCCGCAGGGCAACCTTGCGGAGGACCTAGGTTATTCCGACAAGGGGGACGGCGGCAGGAGCTTGGCAGCGGCTCTCTGCTTCGGTGCAGAGCCGTCCCTGCTCACAAGTATCCGACCCAACCTGGACGTCATTGCCGGCGGACCCGAACTCGATGATGCAGCAGCGTTTCTCGGAGCCAAAGCCCAAAAGGACCGCGACGCAGCCCACCTAGCCCTGGCAAAGATGCTCGCAACCATCGCGGGGGAGTACGACCTCGTCCTCCTTGACTGCCCGCCCGGAAACGAGCCCCTCCAGGCATCAGCCGTCGCGGCCGCACGGTACGCACTGGTGCCGCTGAAGACAGACATGTCCAGCCGCAAAGGCGTCGCTGCGGTGGCAGCACGCATGGACAGCGTCGTGGGACTCAACCCAGCACTCGATCTCCTGGGTGTTGTCCTGGTGGGAACCGGAACCAACTCAAAACAGGTCCACAAAGTCACCCGCGACCACCTCATCGCCGACTTCGGCACCGACGAAGTGCTGTTCCCAATGACCATCCGACACGCAGAAGCAACTGCCCAGGCCTGCCGGGAGCGCGGGCTACTGGCGCACGAGCTCGAACGGGAACTTAGCAAAGCACCCAAATGGTGGGAGATTCGTCGCGGAGAAGCTAAAGCCACGAATGCAGGGCCAAGGTCTGCATCCAGCGTTGCTGAGGACCTGCATGCAGTCGCCATGGAAGTAACGCGGCGGGTAGCCGCTGCAGAGTCCCAGGAGGTTAGCGCATGAGCACCGAGCAGAACGCCGGCCGGCCCACCCTGGGCTTGCCGCCGCGACCCGCCGCAGCACCCACGACAGATGCACCACTAGCGCGCATGCTCTCCGGGCGCCGCGAGGCGCCGGCGAAGAGGGAAGAACCAAAGGATTCCCCGACTGAGAACATGACGGTAAGCATCCCAACCGCTCTGCGCAATCGCGCCAAGGCCGCGTACAAGGCGACCAGCTACGCCGAGGGAGATAACACCTGGGCACATTTCGTTGCTAAAGCCATCGAAGCAGAAACCCGCCGCCGCGAAGCCGAACACAACCAGGGCGAGATGTACCCCTCATGGGGAGAGAAACTGCCCGGCGGCCGGAGGCTCAAGGATAGCTAACGGGGAAGTACGTCCCCCAAGCCAGATAGCAGTACCCGGGGGAGTGGTCGAACACCACAGGACCCGGGACCGGAACAGAGTAAACAGAGGAGAGAAGTGGGCGAGTCAAGTACCACTAAGGCCCGAATACAGCTGCCGACGTGGTGGGGAAACCAAAAGGATCTGGCGAGGTTGGTCACTTTGGTCAAGTCCCTGCACTCGTCCGCTTCCGCAGAAGCGCTAGAAAAGTTAACGGCCAGCAGGGCAAAAACTCGTGAGCTCAACGAGGCGAGAGTGGAGTCGTTGGCTGCGGCTATCGCAACCAATATTTCAAAAAATGGAGGGGACCCCGGTCGTTTCGCTGATCCAACGACCCTTATGGAAGAGGCCCGCATTCTGGGGTCGCTGGAAGAAGACGGCCATTACACCGCCGAACGCGCAGTTAAGGAACTGGATCTTGAGATGGCAGTCAGCCTAAAGACCTGGGACGAAAGGCGGACCGGTTCCCCTGACGTCCTCATTGAAGATCTGGACGAACGGGAAGTGAAGCGCATCGAACTATCCTTTGGCCAGCAGTACTCAGGTGGGACCTTCCTGCGGCTGGAACTCGGGAAGTATGGTAGTCAGGCGGAACTTGGAGGACCTGTTCACTGGGTTTCGTCAGCCGCCGGTCAACTCAAAGTTGAACTGAAGCGGCAAAGCAGCTGGCTTGGACGCCTCGTTGGTAGTGGATGGGGGCACACGCTAATCGCGGTACCCACCGCCGTGGTAATTGCGTTGCTCCTGCTGCCCTATGTCAAGAGCACATGGGATTTAGTGGCAATAGTTCTCGTTTTAAATGTCCTTGTATCGTTCGTTGCTGCTGCCGTTCTGCAGAAGTTCATCCCCAGATTTGAACTGATGAAGGACGGCAAGCCAAAAATAAAGACCTGGCTTGGATGGGTCGCCGGACTTCTCGGCACCGTCATCATAGGACTTGGGACAAATGCCCTGTCCAAGATGATGGGGCTGTAGAGGTCGGTCAGAACTGGCCGCTGTGAGTTCACCTTGGCGGGAGATGCCGATAGAGGGTTGTGCGCGCCAGTCCAGTCTTGGTGACTATTTCGCGGATGGGCACGCCCTTGTCCCGGAGCATCAAGGCATGTTCGAGCTTGTCAGGATCCACAACGGAAGGACGTCCGGTGTGACGGCCATGGGCGGCAGCTACCGCCCGGGCATGGGAGGCCCGTTCAGCGGCGTAGGTGCGTTCCATTTCTGCGAAGAGGGCCAGCATGACGACGGCCAGCTGCGCCATCGGACTGTCCGGAGTCGATGTGTCGATTCGGAGAGGATCGGCCAGTGTCCGGATCCCGACGCCACGTTCCTTTAATTCGTGAACCAGATTTAGCGTGTCCCGGACCGTCCGGCCTAACCGGTCGAGGGTGTGAACGACAATCACATCTCCTGGGCGCGCCTGGCGCAGCGCTTCATGCAGCCCTGGACGGTCCCTGGTGGCCCCGGACTTCTTGTCTACGTAGACATGCTCACTGTCAATGCCGGCGGCCGCCAGGGCGTCCAGCTGCCGCGCCACGTCCTGTTTAGGCGTTGAAACCCTCGCATACCCGATATCCATTGATGCACCGTACCTAAATTCGCTGTCGTTACGGTTGAATATGGCGACCATTGTGGATTGAATTCCGGGACAATCAGATTACGCGCCGTTCTGCGTATTCAGATGCGAGGGGGAGTGTCCCACCCGGGGTGTCCCGGTTCTAAGGAAGTGAGACATTTTTGTAGTACCTCTCATGCCGCCCACAATCCACGCAGTTGATGGCCGGCTAGGGGGGAGTAAGGGGAATGAGGAATGATTCTGGACATGACACCAGTTCGTACCTCAACTCAGACTAATCAGACTAAAGAGAACCGGAAAGGCTTCGTGGCCTTGATCTCGATTTCTGTTTTGACCTTCGTCGTCTTTGCGGTTATGGCCCAGCCACCTATAGCGAACTTCGTGGGAGCGATGTTCGTAGGAGTTGGAGGCATGCTGATGGTCGGGATTCGCTTTTTTCAGCAAAACGCTGCCAGGGCAGTTGAGGACGCCAAGGAAGCCAACCCAGACAAGGCTCCTGCATTAAAATCCCCGTGGGGCTCCCGCCCCATAACTGCCATGGTTGGCTGGGTGAAGCGGCCCTCATCCGCGGCGAGAAAAGCGGAGCGCGAACGCTTGAAGGCAGAAAAGAGCGAGGCGGCCGCAATTCAGAAGTCAGTCGAAGCCTTCGAAGACCTAGGGTTTGGCCTCTTGGGTCTCGGTGGTCTAATAGTCGCAGCAGCCGCCCTGCAAGGCTGTATTGAAGCAATTTTCGGAACTGTCTGACGAACTCTGATGCCCGTAACCCGACGCGCCTGTTCCGCCGTTCGGATAGCGATTGCATAGGAGTCTTCGGACTCCAACGATTCAGCGGCAACTCCGGGATGTGCCGATGTGGGTTCGCTAGGTCAGGCCGGCCCCTATCCCAGTTCTAAGGAAATGGGACGAAGAGATCTGAGGGAGTTGACCGGCCCTTGGTCGTAGTATCTGGGGCCGAAGGGCGAGTCAACGCAACTGCTACTTGCTTGGCATCCAGCTGTTCCAATCGTGCGTTGACCAGCTGCCAGATTGCCCGGGCTTACCCGGTGTCCCCAGGATGCCAGGCAGTCCTGGACGGCCGGCAACCCGGACGAACCTGGGGGATTCCGTGGGGTGCTGATGAATGGTTCGCAGGGCTCACAGGATCGGGCGTCCGCTGGCGCGGCCGGCTGTTGGGCCCGGCCCCGACGTCGCAGAGCTCCGCCTTGCCCGGACCTGTTGTGTCTACGACGTTTTTTGGCTGCTGTCCTGACGGATTGTACGTGTCCGCTCCGGCCCGTCCAGCCCCTCCTAATTCGTCGCTGATTTCCTTCGGGAATTTCCCGCCCTTGCCCTTACGGGTAGACAGGCCTCCGTCGGCCACAGCTCCGCAAGCTTCGCCAGCAGCCAAAACAACGAGGGAGAGGAGACGCTGGCCGATCACCTAAACCGCCCCGCTCACCGGCAAACATTGTGGTCCGCGCCCGCACCCGTTTCCACCCGCTTGACAGACTGTGAGTCTTTACTTGGCTGGTCCGGGACCGGCTGGCAGGGTTGACGTTGGTCGCTCCGCCGTGGTTGTGACTCATGACAAAACTGGCCCCCCGCGGGTGCCTTGCCTATGAACTGTCCGGCTGCGACGGGGTGACCGGCGCCTGCCCGGCCCACCTCAGTGGCTTGATCAGAAGCATGCCCGACCTCGCGGGGTCGTGGCTCATCACAGGTATGCCCCGAAGTGATCCCTTTCCGGGTCGGCGCCGGTCGTCAGCGACCGGATCATCGCCCGTGCAAGGAAAGGAACCGGACGCTGTGAGCACCATTGTCGCGCATACTCATCCGTTCGTCATCGGCGTGGATACCCACTCCAAAACTCACACCTACGCAGTCCTCACGGCGGCAGGTCAGCACCTCGGGACCGAGACGTTCCCGAACACTGCGGCGGGCCGTGCCCGCGCAATCTCCTGGGCCGGACGCCGCACCAGCGGTGTCGCCGACGCACTGTGGGTGATCGAGGGAGCCAACAGCTACGGTGCGCAGCTGGCGCGCAACGTCACCGACACCGGCTACCGTGTCGTCGAGGCCGCCCGCATGAGCGGTGGCCGGCGCGGGGTCGGCAAGTCCGACCCGCTCGACGCTCAGCGCATCGCCGCCACCGTGCTGTCCCTGCCAAGTGATCAACTGCGGATCCCGCGGCAGGATGAGGGCGTGCGTGCCGCCACACAGATCCTCCTGACCGCCCGCGACGAGCTCGCCGGGGAGCGCACCCGAGCAGTGAACGCGCTCACCGCCCTGTTACGCATCACCGACCTCGGCATTGACGCCCGCCGGCCCCTCGGCGCCCGTACGATCGCCGAGGCCGCGCGCTGGCGCACCCGGGAAGAACCTCTCGCCACCGCAACCGCCCGCACCGAGGCGATCCGTCTGGCCAAGCGCGTCCTGGAACTGGACGCCGAGCTCGACCAGAACATGGCGCGCATCAGCGACCTCGTCGAAGCCAGCCCGGCCGCCGGGCTGCTTCAGAAGACCGGTATCGGCCCTGTCACAGCAGCCAGGACTCTCGTCGCGTGGTCTCACCCGGGCCGGATCAACAGCGAGGCCGCCTTCGCCGCGATCGCCGGCGTGAACCCCATCCCCGCATCCTCGGGCAACACCACACGGCACCGACTGAACCGTGGCGGAGACAGGCAACTCAACCGGGCGTTGAATGTCATCGCGATGGTCCGAATGGTCCACGACCCCGACACCCGCGCCTACGTCGACCGCCGACGCGCCGAAGGCAAGACCGACCGTGAGATCCGCCGCATCCTCAAGCGCTACCTCGCCCGTAGCATCTACCGACACCTCAACACCGCACCAACCTCCAAAATTGGGGGTTGACGAGATATAGAAGCTTCATAGAAGCGTCGGGGGAGAAGGGAACTGCCGGTCACCTAAGCCGCCCCACCCACGTGGAAGGAACACAACCATGAGCGACAGGAGGTCCCGCGAGCCCTACTCGGGAATGCCGACGGAGAGGGGCCCGCCTCCTAAACGACTCGCATGCAAAGTACAAGAGACTCGGCGGCGTGCGTGGCGTCGACCGTGAGGACCTCTACCAGCTGCATGCGTACTCCTCGACGTTTGAAGCATCGATCGCAGCGCGGGCCTACCCGGCAACCAGCGCCGACCTTCCAATGGATGAGCGAAACACCCCGTGGCAGACCAGCAACAGGACGCTTTCGTTCCTAACTTTGCCGACCGAGAAGGATCGTTGCGTACCAAAGCTGGCGCAATGGCTCGGGAACTCTGATGCCTTGCGCTGACCCGCCCGGCCAACCAGTCTCCACCGTGTAGAACGCTTCGTCGAGGGTGGGACTTTCTTTCGCCTAGTGTTTAGTCAAACCGATTGAAAAATGGTGTTCATCGATTCAGACGCTTGAATACGCCGGAAGACATAAGTAATCTGCTCGATCCAACCAAAGGAAAATTACATGGCTGAATCTAAACTTGTCCCGCAGAAGCCCACTGGAGCATTCATCGGCGCTAGCTGGGTTGCGTTGCTCATTGGAGTGTCGTCCTACCTCATCGGTCTTTGGAACGCAACGAGCATGGAGCTTAACGAGAAGGGATACTACTTCACGATCCTACTCTTCGGACTGTTCGCGGTAATCTCGATCCAAAAGACGATTCGAGATCGAGCTGAGGATATCCCAGTCACGAATATCTACTACGGCGTGGCATGGTTCTCCGTTATTGCGTCACTTTCGCTACTGGTCATCGGTCTTTGGAATGCGGATATGCTTCTGTCTGAGAAGGGCTTCTACGGTCTCGCCATGCTGATGTCTCTCTTCGGAGCTATCACCGTTCAGAAAAACGTGCGAGACATGGCAGTGTTTGCCGAAGTCGAGAAAACCGAGAACCCAAAGCGAAAGCTCTTCTCGGGTCAGGACATGCCTGCCGCACCGCCTGGGTCTACTAATCGCCCTAGCTCCAATCCGATCCTCGGCAGACCAGAATGAGTTGAGGCTTTTAGGTATCGAGGCTGGTGTGTTTGCAGGCTGGGTTGTTGAGAAGATGATGCCCAACCCAGAAGATCGCCCTCCTAAGCCGGGAGCCGGACCAGCTTGATCTGGCACAACAAAGAAGAGGGACGACCTGCGGTCGTCCCTCTTTCTTATTCAGTTCGAAAGGCTGACCCTCCTCCGCGGCCAAAGTCCTTCTCGCGTGCAGAGCCGCGCGGCGCCTTGGCGAGTCCCCGTGAGGGTCTTCTTCAGAAGGGATGACGACCTCCCTTCCCACATTCGGAGCGGACTTTCGTGATCAGGCCCCGTTGCAGGCTCCAAAGCACCCGGGGTCTGCTGCCAGGACGTACCTGCGGAATGACCACGCCAGCTGTCATTTTCAGAAGCTGACTGCACTGACTTCCCGTGATTTCGGGGTAGTGCAGATGACTTCTGAACACTGGCTGCTCGATACTCCTCTGCACTAACGCCGCTTCTGCTCGATACTCACCTGCATAAAGGTCACTTCGGCCCGGCACTCCGCCGCCCAGTGGCTTAGTGCAGAGGACTCCTGACATTCAGTGCAGACGACTTCTGAAACTGACACTACCGCCACTTTGCTGACGGCCTGACGTCCCGCTATTCGCACTAAATTCAGCGGAAAAACCCCTAAAACACCGGCAAAAGAGCTATCCATTCAGTTGAATGATTGTTAGAATTGGAGTAGCAAGTCAGCCAGCCGAACCTAACTGAGAACGTGTTGGGAAAGGGCTCATTTTGGTGTTCCTGGCTGCCAGGGGCGGCGTCCGGAGGCCGGGGCCAGCCGCCGGGCCATCAGGCCGATCATGGCCCACTTGACCATCGCCTCGGCATGGGCGGGAAGCCGTTCGTAGTCATGGCCCAGGCGGCGGCAGCGGACCAGCCAGGACAGGGTCCGCTCCACCACCCAGCGCCGGGGCAGGACCTCGAAGGTGCGCTGGCCCTCGGGCTTCTTCACGATCTGCACGGTGATCCGCAGCAGGCGGCGGGCCAATTCCACACACCTGCCGGCGTAGCCCCCGTCGGCCCACACCAACACGATCGAGGGCATCTTCATCCGGGCCTTGTCCAGGACCAGGCGCCCGCCGTCACGGTCCTGCAGGCTCGCCGCGGTGACCAGCACGACGACCAGCAGGCCGAGGGTGTCGACAACCACATGCCGCTTCCTGCCGTTGACCTTCTTGCCTGCGTCGTACCCGCGCGATCCCTTGCCCACGGTGTCGGCGCCCTTGACCGACTGGGCGTCGACGATCCCGGCCGAGGCCATCGGGTCCCGCCCGGCCGCATCCCGGGCGGCAGCACGCAGCGCGTCGTGGATCCGGTCGGTCGTGCCGTCTGCGTTCCAGCGTTTGAAGTACCAGTACACGGTGTCCCAGGGCGGAAAGTCATGGGGCATCATCCGCCAGGCGCACCCGGTCCGGTCCACGTACAGGATCGCCTCCACGATCCGCCTGCGTGGATGGACCGCGGGCCGGCCCCCGGTCTTGACCGGGACCATCGGCGCGATCAGCGCCCACTGTTCATCGGTCAGATCCGAAGGATAGGGGCGCGGAGTTGAAGCATCCTTCATATTCCAATGCTGGACCCGTCGCCCGGTTCAGTCACCGGTAAGAGACCGACAACTTTCCCAACACGTTCTAAGAGTGATACGAAACCGAGGACTGAAAATGACTCTCACCATCTACACCAAGCCCGCCGGATGCTTTGGCTGCACCAAGACCAAGCAGAAGTTCGCAGAGGCCGGCATTGCCTTCCATGAAGTGGATGTCACCACCAACCCGGCAGCCTTCGAGTACATCACCGAAGAGCTCGGCTACTCCCAGGTCCCCGTCGTCATCTATGACAAGGACGGCACCGAGAACCACTGGTCCGGCCTGAACCCGGCCAGGATCGATCAGATCATCAGCATCGAAGCAGTCACCGGCCGCGTCCGCGACGCCTGAACAAACCCCCACCGGAACCGCCAGAACGAAACCAGCAGAGAAGGAACGAAACCAATGTCAGGCGAAACCAGCATCACCGTCATCGGCAACCTCACCAACGACCCCGAACTGCGTTTCACCCCGGGAGGATCCGCGGTCGCGAACTTCACCATCGCCTCCACGCCCGGCATGTTCGACCCGGCCTCCAAAGAGTGGGAGGACGGTGAAACTTTGTTCCTGCGTGCCACGGTCTGGCGCGAAGCGGCGGAGTACGCCGCCGCCTCCCTGGCCAAGGGCAGCCGCGTCGTCGCCACCGGCCGGCTCAAGCCCCGGTCGTATGAGACGAAGGCGGGGGAGAAGCGCACTGTGATCGAACTCGAGGTCGACGAGATCGGCCTGTCCCTCCGCTACGCGGCCGTCCCCCCGGGGGTTCACTAAAAGTGAAGGGTCTTCCGGTGCGGACCCGGGTCCGGAGAGTGCGGTAAATGGAGGCATTCACCCGGCGGACGGGTTCGCCATCAGCGCGCGGGAGTACGCCGATGATGACCCCTGGTTCGGTCTGGACGCAAACCCGGGCGGCCGGATTAACACCACGGACCGGGAGGTGTCCGGTGCCTAAAAAGATCGCCGCCTTCACCCCGTACTTCACCGGGGAGGAAGCCGGGCAGGTCCGTGCCGCGTTCCTGGCCGCGGGGCACCTGGAAGGGGATGCGAGCGTGTCGGACTTCATCGTGCGGGCCACCCTGCGGGAAGTGAAGCGGCTGCAACGCAAGCACAACGGCGGCCGGACATGGGAGCCGGTTCCGGCCGGCGGGCTGCGGCGCGGGCAGCGCACGAAAGATGAACTGCTGCACCGGATTGAGGGCTGACCGCCATGGCACGTGACTGTGAGGATGCAGCGGTTGTGCCGGACCCGGAATGCCCCGGAGTACAGTTCCCGCGGATGCTGACGCCCGCCCGGGGGAAGGAGATCCTGAACGTGGGAATGCCGGCCATTTACGCGCTGCTGGCCTCCCAGGATCTGCGCGGTGTACAGCTCGGTGGCCGGCGTGTGTGGCGGGTCAGTGACGAGGACCCCGTCGCGTACCTGGAACGGGCATGTACAGAAACGCAGGACCGTATCGCCGCCGGCACCATGGAGGCCGCGCCCGGCGGGGACGGGGACTAAAAGTACGACCGCGCGGCCGTTCCCTGAAGCTTCCGCCGGCAGCGTTTGTCCGACAGCCGATATTAACCAGCCATGTTCCCACCAGCAGCGTCCAGGGATCGCCACCTGGGTATCAACCAGGACGCCATCAAGGCGCCCGCCGCGGCCACTCCGGACCTCGACTGACCGGCTCCGGGCAGCGCACCCTCCGGGGCTGGAGGGCCGGGACAAGGACGCCATGCCGGGCGCCGCTTCGACCATTGCCAATGCCTGAGCATCACACCCCGGGACGCCCCGGGACGCCCCGGGACGGGCCGGATGACTGGACGCAAAGGCAGCCCCGGGCAGGCACTGGCCGTCACGGAAACGTGGCGGCCATTCCTGCGTCCAGGGGGTCCTGGGAGGCGTGCGGTGTGGTCCGGAGCTGAGACAGCCGGCCCCGTCTTCTGGCGGAACGGGGACGGCTGTGATGGGCCCCGGGGAACGGTCCCGGTTTCTGCTACCCCTGTTCGATGGAAGCTTCCAGGGGGTCCCCGTGGGGCGGGGTGGCGGTGGTGGCTGCGGTGGTGCGTGCGGCTGCCTTGCGGCGGCGGCCGGCCGCGGCGGGTTCGAGTCCGAGTTTTTTGAGTTCCTCGGCGCTCCAGCCGTCTTTGGTGGCGCGCACGTAGGCGCGGTTGGCGTGGCGTTCGGCGTTGGTGAGTTGTTCTGTCAGGTCGGCCACGCGCTGGCGTGCGGTGACCAGGTCGGTGACGGATTCGATGCGGGAGTCCAGCAGTGCGCGGGCCTGGTTGCGGGTGGATTCAATGTCGTGGTTTGCCATGGTCCAACCCTAGCTTCCGGCCGGGACGTTCCGGCGGCACCGGGAGCCGGGTCCGTGACCGGGAAGCCCGTGCAGGTGCGCGTTGGCCGGGTCCGCCAGCCAGTCGGCGAGGTCGCCGGTGTAGTACCCGATGCTGCGCGGTGTGAGCTGGAAGTATTCGGGTCCGATGCCGTGCCGGCGCCAGCGGCGCAGCCGCGCCACAGGGATGCCGTATTCGCGTTTCACAGTGGTCGGTGAGATGAGAGCCATGACTGTACCTTTCGCTTGCCCACAGCCGAAGTTCCTTTCGGCACGCCCGAAAGCACTGGGCCGGTGAGGGAATTGGCCAGTCGGAGGCGCCGGAGCGTGGAATACCGGAGCGGAGCGAGGATATGCCGCGAAAGCCGGCGGTGCAGACTTGCCAAGGAAGGACCGGGCAGTAGCCTGACCAGCCGAAACGGAACGACGCAGTCGTTTTCCAGCGAGCACCGCGCGCAGCGTCCGCATCTTTCATGCCCACCCCGCGCACAGGAGCGGCAAAGCAGAAACCACGACCCGTCCGGAGCAAGCTATACGTTTACACGGGTGTAAATGGCGTGTCGCTCACGGCCCGGTGGTTGTTTGCTTGGCACACTGGCTTGTGTGGTCCCCGGGTTTCGGGGTCGCTGCGCTGGGCTGTTAAGGGATGGGGGAGTGCGTGTCTGAGGAGAGTGCGCCGCGTTCCCGGATTTCCAAGCGACGCCGGGAGAACAAGCCTGCCGGGTCCAAGAAGCGCCGTGACTTGTGGGTCACCGTCGAGGAAGAAGCCGCCCTGGTTGCCCGTGCTGTCCGGGAGAAGGTCACGGTCCCGAACCTGCTTATCACCGCAGCTTTATCGGAGGGGTCGGAGACGCCGACGGAGCGTAAGGCCGTGATGGCTGAACTGATGTCTATCCATACGTTGTTGGCGCGAGTGTCGAACAACGTGAACCAGATCGCCCGGCACGCCAACGCGGGGGATGAATTCCCGCAGGACGCACGCGCAGTTCTCGGGTATGTGCGCGAAGTGGCGATGCGGATTGACCGGACGATTGAGGGGCTGATGTAGGACATGATGCCGAACATTACCCGCGGGTCCCGGATGTCAGGTCTCCTGGTGTACCTGGCCTCCACCGATGCGGATAAGACGAAGAACTCCCACACCGACCCGCACCTGGTGGCAGGGGACGCGGCGATCATGGCCTGGTACGACGACGGGGTCCTGGACCGCGACGACGCGGTCGCGATTGCGAGGCACTTGGACCAGCCCCGCAAGGCCTTCGGCGTTGAGGTCTTGCAGAAGGATTTCCGCTGGGACCCCGTCAGAAAGGAACGCGTACCGAACGGGTACAAGGCCGCCGATGTGTGGCACTGCTCGTTGAGCCTGCGCGCCGAGGAGGGTGCCCTGACGGACCAGCAGTGGGGCGATATCGCCAATGACTTCGTGGACGCCATGGGCTTCACCGGGGCCGGCGGGAAAGCGCAGTGCCGGTGGGTTGCGGTCAACCACGGCACGAGTGAGAACGGCAACCACCACGTTCACCTTGCCGTGTCCCTGGTCCGTGAGGACGGGACCAAGGCCTCCACCCATGGTGACTACAAAAGGGCGCAGCAGACCTGCCGGGAACTGGAAACGAAGTACGGCCTCGAAGAGCTCTCCTCCGTGCACGCGACCCGTGGTTATGACCGGGCCGAGAAGGCCACCGCGGTCCGTGATGACCGCGAAATGCACCGGTCATCCCTGGCGCGGAAAGTCCGCGCCAGCGCCAGCTCCTCGGCGACCGAGGCGGAGTTCGTCCGCCGCGCCCGTGACACCGGATTGTTGGTCCGGCCCCGCTACGCGAAGAACACCACGGACGTCATCGTCGGGTACTCCGTCGCCGAACGCCCCAAACAGGGTGAGCGGCCGATCTGGTTCGGCGGCGGCACCCTCGCATCAGACCTGAAGCTCGGTGCCCTGCGCGAGGAATGGCCGGACTCCCCGCATCTGGCAACGGAGGCCGCGGCGGAATGGAACGCCGCTGCCCGCAACAAACGCACGGTCTCCAGGACCGGCCCCGAGAACGCAACGCCACCGGCGGAAGCATGGGTGCAGTACACCCGGAACGCCACGGCACTGGCGGACCAGCTCCGCACGATTCCGCGGGATGATCACGCGACCTGGGCGAAAGCAGCGCGGGAAGTATCGGGGGCATTCGCGGCCTGGTCTTACCGGCTGGAGCCAACGCCCGGGCCGCTGGCCGCCACCGCCGCTGAACTGTCCCGCACCGCCCAGCTGCGGGCTCCCCGGCAGCACGGCAAACCCGTCGCGCTGCCGTCCATTGCGGGGACGGCGATGTTGTTCATGGCCGCGTCGAGCAAGAGTAAGACTGCAGCACAGACTGCACTCATGGTGCAGCTGATCAACACCGCCTTTGCGGTGTATGAAATGCACGCCCAGTCCGGCCGGACGCGCGAAGCGCAGCGCATCCGCTCAGTGGTGGAGAACCAGCTGGCCCCGTTCACCGGAACCATGCCGAAGGCTGTACCAGTAGGGGCTGCACAGCAGCCCTCTGCAGAGGCCGCAGCGCCGCCCCGGGCGATCGACATTGCCCGGCGCGGCATGGTGCCGATCCGTCCGGGATCCGCGGTGCCGACGACGCTCACGCCGGCAACGCCGGCCAGGACCTACCAGCCCGGCCGACGCGACTCAGGGCCGGGCCTCGATCGATAAAGACCACCACCAACTGCAAGGGGAACAGCATGAGTGAATCAGATGGAATGGATGACGTCCTGGACGGCGGACTGCGGCAGTCGCTGCTGGTCGCCTCACGTGTTGCGGAGACCTTGGCCCGACGCCGGCAGGAAGCTCAGCGGCAGCAGGAACACCAGGACGCCCAGGTGGCGCACGAAGCGCAGGCACGCCTCGCCGCTGAACGCAGCGCGGCCCACGCGGCGCTGGCACCGGTGGAGAAGGATCAGTGGTGGGACAAGGCACAGCCCAACGACATCGCCACGGCACACGCCGTAGCGACAAGCTGGAAGGACCACGACCCGGCCGCCCTGGCAGCCTCGGAAAAAATCCGGCAGGAAGTCCTTGCCCGGTACGGCATCGACACCCACGACGTCGGCGCGGACGCCGCATACCTTGAATCGGGCATCGAAACGATCAGCGCAGAGCAGGCCCGACGCGCCGCGGCCGCCGAACACCGGAAGGGCATGGCTCTCATCGCGGCCGCCCAGGTCGAAGAACTCCGGATGAAGGCAGAGAAGTTGGCGCCGGAAATCGCACGGCACGACGTTCCCTTCGAGTATCTGAGCAACCCGGTCATGGTCCAGACGTTGCAGGCAGCACAGGATGCCAGGACCCCGGTAGCCATCGAAGCGGCCGATGCCGCCGTGAAGGAACGCCTGTACCTGATCGGCAAAGACGGTGTAAACGGTCCCACCATCGACCAGCTGCGGGAAGAAACCACAGCGAATTTCAATGGGGCCGGCGAAGACCACTTCAAGGACGCCGCCTTCGTGGATGCCGCCAAGGACTGGCATGAAGCGAAGCTCCTGGCGGAGGGCGGCTTTACAGGCACCCAGGAGCAGCCGCTGGAGCAACGCTATGCCCGCACCGAAGCCGAACTCTTTGCCCGCATCGAAGGCATGGGGCGCGAGCTCGAAAACCGTGTCACCGGCGGCGACAGCGCACGGGCCAACGACCAAAGGGAAAAGGCCGAGACCGCCGCCGCAGCGGAGTATGGCTCCGCCGGCCATCACCAAGCTTTCGCAGCGTCCCTGGCCGGCACCGCAAGCGAGGAACAGGTGAAGGGCAGGCTCGCAGCCGCCAGGGGTGAAGGAACGCACCCCAGCGCAGCACTCGCCCCCGGCAAAGGCCCAGCGAAGGCGCGGAAGACCAGCTCCGGCGCCACACTGGGGGCGCAGAAATCAAAAAGCGGTCCCAGCCGCTAGGGCTGCCGCTTCACAGCAGCTGCCGTGCGAGCCTGAGTCTGATCGATAGGATCGAACCCATGACAGACGCCCGCGACCTCGCCCTCCCCACCGGCTACTCCGACCTCCTCGGCGATCTCCAGGACCGGGTCCGGGCCACACGCACCAAGGCACTGCGGACCGTCAACACCCAGCTGATCGAGCTGTACTGGTCCATCGGGCAGGCAGTGCGTGTACAGCAGGAGCAGCAGGGGTGGGGGAGCCAGGTCATCAGACGTCTCTCCGAGGACCTTCGTAAGGAGTTTCCGGATATGAAGGGGCTCTCAGCCCGCAACATCCAGTACATGACGACATTCGCCGGAACTTGGGCCGAGGGACCAATTGCGCAGCAGCCTGCTGCGCCATTGCCCTGGGGCCACATCATGGTCCTCCTGGACAAAAAACTCGGTCCCGCCGCCACCCACTCCTACGCCGCCGCAGCGGTGGAGTACGGCTGGTCCCGGAACGTGCTGCTGAACATGATCATGAACAAGACCCTGGAACGCACCGGGGCCGCGCCATCGAACTTTGCGCAGCAGCTTGCTGCGCAGGATTCCGAGCTGGCCCAGCAGGTCGCCAAAGACCCCTACAACTTCGAATTCCTGGGCCTGTCCCGCGAGGTCGCCGAACGTGACCTTGAGCAGGCCCTCATGGACCGCATCACCGACACCCTGCGGGAAATGGGGCCGGGTTTCGCGTTCGTCGGCCGGCAGGTCCACTTCGACGTCGGAGGCGACGACTTCTACCTCGACCTGCTCTTTTTCCACGTCGAGCAGCTCCGCTACTACGTCATCGAGCTGAAGACCGGCAAGTTCCAGCCCGAATACGCCGGGAAGCTGAACTTCTACATTGCCCTGGTCGATGACAGGCTCCGCCGCGAAGCCCACGCCGACACTGTCGGCATCCTGATCTGCGGCAGCAAGAACGAGCACACCGTCCGCTACAGCCTGGGACGGGCCACCTCGCCCATGGCCGTGGCATCCTATACCTACGACGCCCTGCCGGCGGAGGTCCGCAATGAACTGCCCGACGCCGGCCGGCTCACCGCGGCCCTGGACTGGACCGAGGACACGGAAGACTGACGACCGCGGCGGCAATGGGTACTTCGGGGACGGCGCTTTGGCACGTTGTCCGTCCGCATCCCCGGTCAAGGGGGCAGGACAAATTGCCGGGCTCCGGGCGCGGCCGGCCGGTTCCCCTCGGGGAATACCGGGGCCATGGTGTGCGTTGCAGTTCCGTCAGAGAAGAACACCAGAAAAGAGAATCACCGCAGTGGCAGCCGATTACGACGAAGTACGTTCCGACGTCAAGGAATCCCAGGACCGCTCCCTGGAGGCGCTGCAATCCGCCAACGCCCCGGATGCCCGCAGCGTCGTCCGCGACCTCGACGAATCCGACGCCCTGGATGACGCCATGACCCCCCGGCGGGGAGTTTGTCGCCGAGGAACTGATCGTTCAGGTGATTCCCCAGGCCGAGGACGAGTTCACCTGTTACTCCTGTTTCCTGGTCCGGCACCGGTCCCAGCTCGCGCGCGAAAAGAACGGCCACTCGTACTGCAGCGAGTGTGAAGGCTAACGCGCAGCCCCTCCCCATCCCGGAACCAATAGCAGCCTCCACGGCGTGACACAGCCCGCAGGCCAGGCATCCCGACCGGGGGAGCGGATCAGCGGGCGTAAGGGGCAACGTGCCTTTCATCGTTGAAAGGTTCGAACCAGTGCTCCAGTGCCATGGGGGCGAGCCGGAGCTGCTGGTTCAATCGTTCATCGTGCTGGAAACCGTCGAGCGATCTGTCGTACAGCATGTCGCTGTCGGTGTCTTCGAGCATCCTGTCGGTGAGGATGCCCCGCCAGCCCGGGTCAAGGTCCAGGTCGTGGGTGTCTGCGGTGATCTCGACCTGGTCCAGGAGGCACCGTACGGCCAGCTCCTGGGCCACGCAGCTCGGCGGCGTCCAGCCGGCGGCCAGTTTCATGGTCATGTCAGCGGCTACGACCAGGAAACGCCGGGCAAAGAGTCCGTTGTACTTTTCCGCGTACTGCGGCGGCAGGCCCGAGAGAACCCAGGTCCCGGTGATGTCTTCGCGCGTGATCGACTCTTTTTCCTGCAGCGTGTGGATGTCCTGAAACAGCTCATCGATGAGAATCACGGAGGCATGCCAGATGGCACCGGCCAGCAGGCGGGCGCGGCCCAGACTCCGCCGGCGGTCCTCTGCCGGAATACGGGCCATCCAGTCCAGCGTTTCGGAATCCAATCCGGCCAGGTCCTCGTCCGACAGATTCCGGCGATCCGGAATGTAGCCGAGGTCTTCCAGGCTCAGGCCCTGCAGGCGATCGGCGTCGGCGTCCAGTCCGGCAATGATCAGCTCGCGTTCCTTGTCCATGCAGCAGATGCTATCCTGACCGCCGATGCAACGCTTTACTCCTGTGGACCAGGGAGAGGCGGGTGGACACAGCAAATGGTTTAGTTGAACCTTCAACTAAATTAGCTTACATAACGACGGCTATCGGCACCCAAAGTACCGGAGTAGAAGTAGCTGCGACTCTCGGCGCCTCGGCGGCCAGCTGACGCCTTTGCGCGTTTCAGGATCCTAACGCTGACGAGGTGCGTCGAAGAGAACTTCAGCATGGCAGGGAGACCGACGCGCTTCCGGAGGGGGTAATTATGGCTTGCAGTGAATATGACCTGCATGCCATAATTAGTACATGATTCTCTTCTGGCCGGACAGTTTCGATGAGCAACTCGATCGGTTGGAAGAGAAGGCTGACGCAGGAGACGAGCGGGCCGAGCTTGTCTTGGATTACACCATTGCGGCGATGGACTATTTGCGAGGGCTGCCTGAGCCGCCCACGGAGGACTCCCTGCGCCTGAAAGAAGTGCGGCAATCAGGCCGTCATCAGGTGTGGAGGGTCGCTCACCCCTTTCATGCCGGCATTGCAGTTCGTGTTATTTGCTGGTTCCCGCCGGGGCAGGCGACGGCGGTTGTGGCTCTGTTCTCCGGGGATAAGGCCAATATCGGGGACATTTTCTACGACAGCGTGGGGTCGCGTGCTGATCAGATAGTTGATCTGTGGGTAGCTGGACAAGAAGACTAAATTTAATAAACCTCAAGTAATTCAAATATAAATTAATCTAAGAATACAATCTAAGAAATGTAAATCTAGTAAAAGAATGAGTTGATCCTGATGGCGATTAGGGGCTTTAAGGAAGGCAACGACAGGCTTGACCGGATGCTTAAGCGTCCAGGTGCTGCGGAACGCGTAGCGCGAATCCAAGAAGAATCTGTGCGCGCTGAGCGCGTCCATGCGATGAATCTAGCGATGATTCGTAAAGCTGGGGATTTGACCCAGACGGATCTGGCAGAGCGCCTAGGTGTGAATCAAAGTGTCATCTCCAAGACCGAGCGTCAGCATGACATGCTTCTATCCACGCTGCTTGAGTATCTAACTGCCGCTGGTGCCGACGAAGCGAAGGTCGTCGTTAAAGTCCGTGGTCAAGAGGTTGAGTTGGACCTCAGGACGATACAACGTCACTAAAGGAACTCGTCTAACAACATATAGAGGTGAAATGCGGTTTTCGAAAGAGTTTGATCTCGCTCTAACGAGCAAAGACGATTGGTTCGACACCATACCGACGCAGGACAGTCCTCTATACGTAGACCCCTATCTCATCTTTGATGATCCTGATCCATTTTGGTCCGAATCGTATGATCACGTCGTTTCCTTCTTCGAACTCGCTGCTGACCTTGTTCTCAAGTCCGGCGGCCAAGAAGATACGCCCGCGTGGAGGAAAGCAGAACGTCTGCTCCATTTTCCAGAGCCTAAGGAGTTTGCTCTCGGCTTGGCGATGGCAAGTCCGGCCGGCTCGGGAACCGGGAAAATGTTTGCGAGAAGGATCGCTACGACGCTTGGCTTGGTTGGCAAGGAGGCTGTGAAGGACCTTTCCTCGATTGCGGGTTTTGCTCTCTTCTGCGAGGGCTTCGGGCGAGACCGTACCAGCGATGTACTCTGCAACATCCTCAAGGCGAAATTTATTGCCTATACACAAGAAGTTGCCGCAAGGCATGACATCCCAATGTCCAAAGTTGAGGTGGTTCATGCCGCCTCGGATCTGAAGAGAGGGAGTTGGTCCGATCTTAAAGTCGACCTGCCAGTGGCCAGTGGTGCGGGGGGAGTCATCCTTACTCCTCGGCGCTTTTTAAAAGACATACCTCGAGTAACACCAGACGGCTTCTGGGACTGGGCAGAGCATGCTGAGTTTGCTGCGCTTAGAGACGATTTGAACTTTGATCTTTCCGTGAGCTTGACGAAATCGCAGAAGGTCGAAGCCGCGAGGAAGGTGGCGAATACACGGCCAGATATTGCCATCAGCTACTTGCAGAAAGAAGCTTCCCGAGCCCACGCGCCCTACGACGTCGAGAGGGATCCCCAGGGCCTGGTCTACTGGTACGAGTCCGGGCAAAAGCTGGCCGCTCTCGCAGATGTATCTGCGTTGAAGGCAGGCCTGCCTTGCGACGACATCGGTTTTCAGGCATGGGTGAAGACATTGGCTGCTACCTTCCAGTATGCTGTCGAAGAAAGTGATGGATGGCGTCTTCTTTGGAATGACGACTACAGAGCGCATCGTCCTGAGAAGATCTGCCAGGCGGTGGCCGGCATGATGTGGCGATCAGAATGTCAGGCAGCGGGTGTGGACTTGAGTCGTGAAGTGGACATGGGCAGGGGCCCTGTGGACTTCAAATTTTCGAAGGGGTGGACTCGGCGCGCCCTGCTTGAAGTCAAGTACATAGGGAGTACAAAGTTCTTTTCTGGCGCTGAAAAGCAGTTGCCACAGTATCTGCAGACTGAGGGTATTTCTTTTGGCATTTACCTTGCGGTCGGATTCACTGACGGCGACTTTAGACCTGAGCGACTCAAGCGAGTAACGGATACCTGTACTGCCTTGTCTGCCGCGAAAGGGGTAACAATCAAGCCTCTTTTCGTCGACGCCCGTGTCGAAAATAAGAAATCTGCATCGACTCTTTAGGAAAGCACATGCCAACATTCCAGATCACATATGCTTCAAATGCGCTCCGCGAACGGCTCCCTGAAACCATTGAGGCTGATGACTATCATCAGAGCGGCGGATTCTTCATTTTTGTATCGAATGATGAGGATCCCTTGTCGTTGTCAACAGTCAAACATCGCTTGGCTGCAAAGACCGTACTGCACATCGAACGTATGGGATGACACCGAAAGCCTCGCTAGGAAGGACCTTCCATTGCGGGAGCGTTCTCCGGAACAGGTCGGAGGCGAATGTCCGGTCTCAGTGAAGTTGGCAACGCTCACGTGGGGTTGCCAAGTTGACTGAGACAGAGACAGGACACCGGACAAGATAAAAGAAGGATTGAGTTGAAGCTTCAACTAAAATAGCTTACATAAGATCCGTTATCGGCGTTAGAGTGGGACGAGTAGAAGTGGATGAGATAACTCGTCTCAACCTTGCGGATCGAAACTATTTGCCTGCTTGCTGCAGAGCAGTTCCGTCGAGCAACCGCACGTGGTCGTCGGCCAGACATTCGTAGATCAGCCCAGGGGGAATACGGGCGCTTATTTCGACCTTGTATGACCGAGGACAGTACCAGGTAACTAGTACCCCAGGCGGTTCGCCTGTAGGTATTTCCGCTACGAGCCGGTTCTGCCTTCCGATTCCCGCGGAAATAGTTTTGACCAATTCATTGCCGCTGGGAGACATGGGCTTCATGAGAGAGTCACAGCCGGTGGGGTCCTGAAGCCCCCTGGGTGACGGCGTCGTCCGGCCCTACGTCAAAACCCTCCGACCTCTCAAAGAGCCGCCGTGGTTCGGCCCCCTCTGAATCGAGCCACAGCACCCGGTCGTCCCCCGTAACGGCGTCGACAGTTCCGTGCCGTACGACTTCGCCGTGAAGCCGGATTACCACTCGTTGACCAACGAGGGGATGCCACGCGCGCTGCAAGTGAAATGCCACTTATGCCCTCACCTCTACCTGATGGACCCGTGCCCGGCCCCGGAGGGATTCACCCCGAGGCAAGTCACAGGACATGGATTACACGGATACCAGGTCCTGCCAGGAGGCAAGCTCGAGCCCGTGGGCGTCGCTGACGGACTTGTGGGCGACCCTGCCTGCGGCCACATTGAGGCCTGCCGCAAGGACCGGATCCTGCGCCAGCGCGGTCTTGACACCCTTGTTCGCCAAAGCGACAGCGTAGGGGAGGGTGACGTTGGTGAGGGCATAGGTGGAGGTGTTTGGAACCGCCCCCGGCATGTTGGCCACACAGTAGAAAACGCAGTTGTGCACCTGGAAAGTAGGGGACTCATGCGTGGTGGGACGGCTGTCTTCGAAGCAGCCTCCCTGATCGACTGCGATGTCAACCAGCACACTTCCCGGTTTCATTCGGGAGACCAGTTCGTTACTGACAAGCTTGGGGGCTTTTGCCCCCGGAATGAGCACAGAGCCAATCACCAGGTCGGATTCGACTACTGAGCGTTCGATTTCATAGCCGTTGGAAGCCACTGTCTGGAGACGGCCCCCGTACTGGGCATCCAGTTCCCGCAACCGACTGACATTGATGTCCAGGATGGTGACGTTCGCGCCCAGGCCCAGCGCCATGGCGGCGGCGTTGGTGCCTGCGACACCTGCACCGAGGACGGTCACCTTCGCCGGCCGCACGCCCGGTACGCCGCCGAGCAGAACACCTTTGCCTCCTGCAGGTGCCATGAGTGAGTTCGCGCCCACCTGGACGGCGAGCCTGCCTGCCACCTCGCTCATAGGCGCAAGCAGGGGCAGGAACCGTCCGGTTTGAACGGTTTCGTAGGCGACGGCCGTGACGCCGGATGAAAGGAGGGCTTCGGTCAGATCAGGCTCAGCAGCCAGGTGGAGGTACGTGAAAAGTGTGAGACCCTGGCGAAAATGACGGTACTCCGCCGCTACAGGCTCCTTGACCTTGAGGACCATGTCTGCGCGGCCCCAGAGCGCGTCGATGTCCTGGACAATCTCAGCGCCGGCGAGCACATACTCCTGATCCAGAATGCCGGAGCCTTCACCCGCGCCGGTCTGGACGAGGATCTCGTGGCCGTTGGCCTTCAGCTCGTGCACGCCAGCAGCAGTGATGGCCACGCGGAACTCATTGTTTTTAATTTCTTTGGGAACGGAGATGATCATGCCGATGCTTTCTGAGAGTGGAAAGTGGTTGGAAGACAACGACGGGTTCGGTGTCTCATGGCGTGTATCGCTCACCTCACCGTGAAAGATTGACGAGTCTTCAGGCGCTACTCTTCCACCTAGATTACGGCTCAGTCCAATACCAAAGGGTCCTTGACTGATGTCAAACAAATCATCAATGAGGGCGGCGGGCGGCGGGAACGCTGCGATCTGGCCATTTATGATTGGTTCCACATTAATTGTTTCAGGTTTGGTATTTGTTTGTCATCGATGCACAGAGGAAGCTGGTGTGGGGGGGCAGCACATGCGCAGCGGACATGGGCCGTTCTACAACGCAGTCGCGTTCTATGCCTGCTCGTGGGGAAGCTAGTGCCAGCCGCGCTGAGCTGCACGCCAATATCTATAGGAGAAGAAATGTCAAGACAGCAGGCTCTGTGGAGCGCCCAAGCTCACATGCCAACCGTGCTCGCCAACGAACCAACGGTGATTGTCGAGGCCCATGGGGCTTATATCACGACTGACAAAGGCGAACGTTACCTCGATGGGGCTGGCGGGCTTTGGTATGCCAACGTGGGCCACGGCCGTGAGGAAATCGCCGAGGTGGCAGCGGCGCAGATGAAAAAGTTGGAAACCTGGCACGTATTCGGCCGTTACCTCAACGACCGCGCAGTTGAACTGGCAGAAAAGATCGCAGCTCTTGCGCCTATCGTCGACCCGAAGGTCATCCTCACGAGTGGTGGGTCCGATTCCGTCGACATGGCATTGAAACTGGCCCGGCGGCACTGGCAGTTGCAAGAGAAGTTTGAAAAGTTGACTATCGTCAGCCGGCACAACAGCTATCACGGTCTTCATGCCTTTGGGACCAGCGTCGCGGGCCTCGAATTCAATAGGGTTGGCCATGGACCCGGTCCGCTCATCCCAGACACACTCCTCGTTGATCCCTTCGACATCGACCTGGTTGAGAAAACCATCCGGGATTTCGGCGGCGAACGCATTGCCGCTTTCATCGCAGAGCCAGTAATGGGCACAGGCGGTCTTGTGCCTCCACCAGCCGGCTACTTTAAAAGGATCAAGGAACTCGCGGCGGAGTATGACTTCTTGGTTGTGGCCGATGAAGTGATTACCGGATTCGGGCGTCTCGGTACATGGTTCGCATCCGAGCGATTCGATATTCAGCCCGACATGATCACCTTTGCCAAGGGCATCACGTCCGGTTACATGCCGCTGGGCGGCGTGCTCGTCGCCCCGAAGATTTGGAAGCAGTTCTTCGAGGGTCAGGACGCTCCGATTCTGCATCAGGGGCTCACCTATTCCGGCCACGCCACGGCTGCGGCCGTTGCGCTCAAGAACCTTGAAATCCTTGAACGGGAGGATCTTCTCGGACGGGTCCGTTCGCTCGAACCCATCCTGGCCCAGGAGTTGGAGTCGCTCCGCGGCACCCCGGGCGTCCAGGACGTTCGCTACGTTGGCCTGATGGGCGGCGTTGATCTTGCACCCGGTATCTCCGGCGTAGAAGTGGTGGCGGAGATGGAACGCCGCGGTGTCCACCTGAGGAACCTTCCGAATGACATCCTCATGATCTCACCTCCGTTTATCGTGACGCAGGACGAGCTCAGGCTCATTGTGAGCACTATTCGCGACTCGCTTTCCACAGTCCTGAGTCGGCACTGATTCTGGGGAATTCCCCTAGGCCAACCTAGCCAGGTTGGCCTAGGGCCTCGCGCACTAAGGCCCCGTTTCAAGCATCAGGACTTGCGTGCCAGTGGTACCGCAGCCAGTAATAAGGGGCCCGGAAACCTGTGGAAAATATCGCTGCCACAACCTGCCTTCGATCATTGTCAGATTAACCGCACATTTACTTCAAGGGAGAAGTTTCGTTGATACCACCTCAGAAGAAGGGGTCTGGCGCTCGTCGGGCCGCCTTAGGCTCATTTATAGGTACCACCGTAGAATGGTATGACTTTTACGTATATTCCACTGCGGCAGCCCTCGTGTTCGGGACGGTCTTTTTCCCCGATACAGGGGATAGGCTGACCGGCATCGTAGCTTCTTTTGCCACCTTGGCTGTTGGGTTTTTCGCGCGGCCCTTGGGGGGAATCGTTTTCGGCCACATTGGAGATCGCTTTGGCCGGAAGAACACCCTCGTAATCACCCTGACGATGATGGGCATCGCCACCCTTCTGATCGGTTTCCTGCCTACTTATGCTCAGGTAGGTTCGTTGGCCCCTGTACTGCTTGTCATCCTGCGCTTCATCCAGGGATTGGCTGTAGGAGGCGAATGGGGTGGGGCAGTACTGATGGCAGTCGAGCACGCTCCGGAAGAAAAGAAAACCTTCTACGGAGGCATCGTCCAAGCAGGCAACCCTGCAGGCGCCCTGCTCGCCACCGGGGCATTCAGCATTCTGACGTTGAACGGCAAAGAGTTCCTGCTCGAGTGGGGGTGGCGCCTGCCATTCCTCGCTTCCGCCCTGCTAATTCTGGTCGGAATTCTTATTCGCATTGGTGTCCAGGAATCCCCGGTCTACGAGAAAGCAGAACGGAGCAATGCCACCGGCCAGCAAAAATCGCCACTCCGGGAAGCGGTCGGCAAGAACTGGCGCACCGATCCTCCTGGGGATTGGAACTCTGCCGGCGGTTATCGGTGGCTAATACCTTGTAACTACCTTCGTTACGGCATATGCCACAGGACCGGAGATCGGTGCCTCAGAGACATTGATCCTGAGCGCACTGTCTGCCGCCTCCCTTGTTGAACTTGCGTTCACCTTCATCGCCGCACATTTCGGAGACCGATTTGGAAGAATCCGGGTTGTAAAATTTGGGGTTATCGGCATGGCGATCTTGGCGGTACCGCAGTTTCTCGTCTTCGACTGGGGAAATGAAACCGCGATCTTTGCCGTGTTTATACTCATGCGTGTCGCGATATCCAGTATTTACGGGCCCGCAGCCACCATGCTGGCCCAAATGTTTCCGCCAACTGCGCGCTACACGAGTGTTTCGCTTTCCTATCAAACGGCTGGTGCAATCTTCGGTGGACTTTCACCTCTCGTCTCGGCGATGCTGCTCCAGGCAACCGGGAGTATCTGGCCGGTTATCTTGTTGCTGCTTGCGATGTGCGCACTCAACTTCATTTGTGTAGCAGTTGCGCCGCAGAGGAACGATGCGGAAGACCTTGCCCGAGAAGTCGAACCAGCACACCAGTAACCAATCTCGGCCGTGGATCGGTGGTTTTGTTCCTAGTGACAGCCCCGTATTGAGGCACGGATAAATGGGGCCCGCGGTCTGCACGGTGACCGCGGGCCCTCGCCAGTGCACTCGAACAGTCGCTGCGGATGTGGCGGCCGCTTTTCCAAGTGGCCGCCACTCCCATGCACCAGCCCATCATGGAATCGTGGACCGCAATCGCGACGCGGTCCCCGCCAAGCTAAGCCAACGCAACCCCGACGAGCTATCCGAAGCCATCCCCTGTTGGACGCATTCCACGACCCGAAATGGGGCCCTTCGCAGTTAAGCATGGTTGGGCTGGAGGCCCGGCAGAGGCACTGGCGGTCGGTGTTGTTTAGACCGAAGACCGGGCCACCGGGGCGCGGAGAACGTGGCCTTGGAAGTTGCCGTTTCGTATTTGGCCGTGTTGACCGGGAGGTGCGCCCGGGCTTGCAGAGCCGTAGATCGTCCGCGCCGCAGGCCCATTCCGGTGGCGGACGGTGTGCCTGCGGCGCGGATGATCTGCAGCGGGACGAACCCGCCCGGAACTCCCCTTGGCGTACCGGGAGCACGTCGCGAAAGGACCACGGACCCTGAACAACCCGAAGGACAGACCGATGACCACTAATTCCTCCCGTCTGCCCCTCACCGCCACCTACCGGGGCGCCGGAAGGAAGCGTTCGCGCACCCATCGCGGGACGAGTCCCAAGCCCTGATCCAACCGTTGATCCTCGAAATTTCCGGCAGGATCAGCCGCCGGGTTGCGCTCCTGGAGGCGTCATCGAGTGACCCGGCTCAAGGCTCCGAGGACCTGGCCGCCCTCGCATGGATCCGGCAATCCCTAGAAGATATTGAAGCCACCATCCTTGGACTGTCGGAAGCAAATCGCCGCCGTTCTCCAGCGTCCCCGAATCCGGCCCCTTCTTCTGCCGGAAGCCTGGTCTCCTAAGTTCCGCCGGACCGGCCGCCCGCCTGGATTTCAGCCCGGACCATGCCGGCAGGCTGCCGCTCCTCCCCACGACGCCAGAACATCTGGCGTGTCCGAAGTACTCATCACCGCCCTGAGAATAAGGACTCATCACCATGCACGCACCACCCGAACGTCTCCTCATCGCCGTCCACACCCGAAAAGAACTGGACGCCGCCCTGGATAAAGCGGTGGATTTCCTGAAGCCGGCGGCGGTAGCTGAACAAGTCGGCATCTCTGTCACGCGGCTGGCACCGGGCCGCTATGAAGCGCGCCTGGACAGCAACGTTCCCCCGGGCGTGACACTCGAAAAGTGGGGGAACGAGCCGCGATGAACGGACGGCAGAGGGATCTCTCCGGCGCGCCGGCCGGCAGCGTGTTTAATCTGCTCTGTCCCGCTGCCCGCCGGGCCGGGTGCTCGCTGCGCACGGCGGCTCTGAACGCCGGGCCGGGGAGAACCGGGTTGAAAGAGTCGCTGACGGAATGCGAAATCGACATCTTCCTGTCCCTGGTCCGCGGCGACCGCGTCGTTGTGAGGGATCACGAAACCGGGGCACTGTGGGGCGGCTGGATTGACATGACGTTTTCCGACCACGGATTCATCTGGGTGATCACCGACGTCGGTGAGCGGAAGCTGCTCGACATCGGCGTGCACACGCTCTGGCGGCCGGAGGAGTCCGGAGCGTGTGGCAGCGTTCGCCGGGAAGCCGGTCGCCTTGAGGACGACAGGGCTCTGACCACTGACATCAGCCCCGGCAACTAGAATACGGTGCTGAGCCTGTTCCTTGCCCGGTCCAAGAGCGTGTTCCCGGCCCGCAGGAGCAGCCGCTGCCGGAGGCCATCACCACCGTGTGGGAACCCGCCGTGGTCCAGACCTGCATTGTTCACCTGATCCGCAACACCTTCCGCTATGCTGCCCGGCAGTACTGGGATGAAATGTCCCGGGATCTGCGCCCGGTCTACACCGCGCCCTCCGAAGCCGCGGCGAAGGAACGCTTCGGGGAGTTTTCCGGCAAATGGGGCAGGCAGTACCCGGCGATCACCCGGCTGTGGGAAACGCCTGGAGCGAGTTCGTGCCGTTCCTGGACTACGACGTGGAAATCCGCCGGGTCATCTGCAGCACCAACGCCATCGAATCCGTCAACGCCCGCTACCGGCGCGCGGTCCGGGCCCGGGGACATTTCCCCACCGGGTAGGAGGCCCTGAAATGCCCCTACCTGGCCACCCGGGCACTGGACCCCACCGGCAAAGGCAGGGCACGATGGGCCACACGATGGAAGCCGGCACTGAACGCCTTCGCTTTTCCCCTTCGAAGGAAGAATCAACTAAATGCCAACCGCGGATCCACCGTTAAACAGACACTCCCGAGTTCACCGACCCCATAGTAGAAATATGGCAGGCGAACACTTAGGCTCCCGGCAGTTCTTGAGGCAAAACCTCTTCCGCCAGGCTGAGGATGGTTTTGAGTCCGGGATTTTGCGAGTCCGTCTTCCAAGCCATCCGTAGTTGTACGCCGTCGATCTCGTCGGAAACAGGGATGAATGAAACTCCATGGTGATCGGTATTCTCCGCCACGGAGGAGATGGTGAGCATTGTCCCTACCTCTGCTGAGACAAGCGCCAGTCCGGTGTACGAGTCCGGGGCTTCTTGAACAATGCGGGGCTCGAATCCCGCTGCATGGCAGAGGCGGAAAAGGCGGTCCGTGAGGACCGACCCGGGATGGGCTGGCAGGACGACGAACGGCTCGTCTTCGAAGGCCGAGACTGGGGTGCTGTGCCTGCCTGCGAGGGGATGGTTTTTGGGCACGGCGAGCATAAGTTGCTCGTTGACCAGAACTCGCGTCTCGATGCCTGCGGGAATGTGATCCCAGCGGCCAATACCGATGTCCACCTCGCCCGTCAGAACGCGGGACATGGCAGGCTGTGCGTAGTTTTGGCTGGAGAGTTCGAGCACGAGGCCGGGAAGCCGGGAGCGTGCGGCGCGAGCGAGGCGGCCGACCATCACGTGGGTGGAAGCACCCGCGAAGGCAATCCTCACGCGGCCGGCTTCTCCACGGCCGGCCGCGGCGACGTCCTGCTTGACTCGTTCCACCTCTGCAAGTATCCGTTGGGCGGGGCCAATAAGCGCTTCGCCTGCTGCCGTAAGACTGACCGAGCGGGTACTGCGTTTAAATAGTTCAGCGCCAAGTTCATGCTCGAATGCTTTTATCACGCGGCTAACCGGGGGCTGAGCCATATGGAGCCGGCTGGCGGCTCGCCCGAAATGTAGTTCCGTGGCGACCGCCAAGAATATTTTGAAGTCCTTGATCTCCATGGCCTCATTATATCTGGATCAAGTAACATTGCTCCCCTCATCTATGACAAATGAATTATGGCTTTCAGGCTCCTCTTCCCGGCCCCGATGAGGCTAGACCGGTCACTTCATCAAGCACTAGCACTGAGGGATGGCGTCGGCTCGTTCCTTCCGCGCCTCTGGAGTACGAGCTGGACAAGGTCACCAGGCTGAGAAGCCAAGAAAGCACGGCCGTCCCGTCGGACGACCGTGCTTTTTTGTTACTACAAGCCCCGCCGGAAGCGCGGCCGGAACAGGTCAGGAGAAGGCCGAGATGCCGGTGATCTCACGCCCCAGGATCAGGGACTGGATGGAATCGGTGCCTTCGTAGGTGTGGACCACTTCCATGTCGGTCAGGTGGCGGGCCACATGGTGCTCCAGCAGGATTCCGTTGCCGCCGAACATGTCCCGGGCATCCCGGCACAGCGTCCGTGCCTTGTCCCCGGTGAACATCTTGGCCAGGGAAGCCTGCTCATTGCTGAGCCGGCCCTCGTCCTGAAGCGCCGCGGTGCGGAAGCAGATCAGCTGCATGGCGGTGAGGTCCGCGAGCATGTTGGCGAGTTTATTCTGCACGAGCTGGTAGCTGGCAATCGGGCGGCCGAACTGGACCCGTTCCCGGGCGTATCTGACCGCCATCTCGTAGGCGGCGGTGGCATGGCCGAGCGATTCCCAGGCCACGGTGCTGCGGGTGGTGTTGAGCACCGCTCCGACGTCGCGGAAGGACCGGGAATTGGCCAGCAGGTTTTCTGCGGGGATCCGCAGGCCGTCGATCTCGATCTGTGCCTGCTGGACGGCCCGCTTTGCCATCTTTCCCGTGATGGCCTCGGCGTGGTACCCGGCGGGGTAGCTGCCGTCGTCGTTCTTTTCCAAAACGAACGCCTTCACCTTCGCATCGGCGGTGTCCCGGGCCCAGATGATGACGAGGTCCGCCACATGGCCCAGCCCGATCCAGCGTTTGGAGCCGTTGATGACGTAGTGGTCGCCGTCCCGGCGCGCGGAGGTTTCCAGGGCCACGGAGTCGGAGCCGTGCTCCGGTTCCGTCAGTGCGAAGGCGCCCAGCTTTTCCAGTTTGGCCATCGCCGGGAGCCAGCGTTGCTTCTGCTCGCCGCTGCCGAGCAGGTTGATGCTGCCCATCGCCAGTCCCGAATGGACGGCGTTGAAGGTGTTGATGCTGCCGTCACCGCGGGAGAGTTCCATCGCGACGAGGCCGGTCTGCAGCCGGGTCAGGCCCGGGCAGCCATAGCCCTGGATCGCTGTGCCGATGATTCCCAGCTCCGCGAACTTGGGCACCAGCTGATACGGGAAGTCCGCCTTCTCCCAGTATTCGTTGATGACGGGGGTGACGTCTTGTTCGACGAAGGAACGGACACGGGCGATCAGTGCCCGGTCGGTGTCATTGAGGTAGTCGTCCACTACATAGAAATCGGAATTGACGGACAGGTCCGTGGCGGCGGTCATCAGTGCTCCTCAGGGGATCGTGTGGGAGTGCCGGCAAGGGCGCCGGCCAAAACGGGCTCGTCCGCGCCGAGCCAGGCCCGGACCAGCCCGGCGCCGCTGTCCAGATCGGGCGGGGTGAGGTCGTAGCTCACGGGGGTCTTGGACAGCCGGATGGGGTTGCGCACCCCGGGCTGCGTGCCCTCTCCGTGCCCTACCGTCACGACGGGCTCCAGACCGATCCGCTCGGCGAATGCGATCCCGGCGTGCAGGTCCTGGATCGGTGCGCACGGGAGCTTCGCGTCGGTGAGGATGTCGAACCATTCGGAGGCGGTCCGGGTCGAGAGGCATTCCACCAGGAGCGGCCGCAGTTCCGTGCGGTTGGTGCTGCGCAGCGGTGCCTGCTCGAAACGCGGATCCACGGCCAGTTCCGGCCGGCCGATGGTGGCGCAGAAGGTGCGGTACTGGGCGTCGTTGCCAATGGCGATGACCAGCTTCCCGTCGCCGGTGTCGAAAGGCTCGTAGGGGTAGATGCTCGGATGCTCGTTGCCCAGCCGGGCCGGGGCAACCCCGCCCAGCACCACGGCTGCGGTCTGGTTCACCATGCCGGAGAGTGCGGAGGACATCAGGTTCATTTCCACCAGCTGGCCTTCCCCGATGCGGTCCCGGTGCCGCAGGGCAGCGAGGATGCCGATGCAGGCATGCAGGCCGGTGATGACGTCGAACACCGCAACTCCGGAACGGAAGGGCTCGGTGTCCGGCGCTCCGGTGAGGTCCATCAGCCCGGACAGCGCCTGGATCAGCAGGTCGTAGCCTGGGAGCTGTGCACCGCCGGTGGTCCCGAAGCCGGTGATTGAGGCGTAGACCACGTCCTTGTTGGTGGCCGCGACGGTGTCATAGTCCAGGCCGTAGCGCACCAAGTCACCCGGTTTGAAGTTTTCCACCACGACGTCGGCCCGTTCCGCAATGCGCTGGGCGGTCCTGCGGTCGTCCGCATCACGGAGATCGAGCTTGATCGAGGTCTTATTGCGGTTGATCGAGAGGAAGTAGGTCGAGTCATCGCCGCGGGTGGGCGGGCGCCACGCCCGGGTCTCGTCCCCGGCCGGGCTCTCGATCTTGATCACGGTCGCCCCGAGATCGGCCAGCAGCATGGTGCAGTACGGTCCGGCCAGCACCCTGCCGAAATCTGCGATCAGGATGCCGCTGAGCGGGCCATCTGAACTGCGGCCGAATACCGACCTCTCAGCGGTGGCGGAGTGTTGGCTGTCCATCAATGGGCTCCTCGCATAGTGTTCTCTTCCTCCACCATGACGGACCGCATTGCTATCCGTCCAATACCTATTGATGGCGGTTTTATTGCACGACAGACATAATTGGCCGGATCAACAACAGAGCGCGCTTACCTGGCCATACTGACATCACGCTCGGTTGCTTGGGCTCACTGTTCAGGAGTAGTCGTAGAACCCTTTGCCGGACTTGCGTCCAAGCTCGCCGCGCGCCACCATGTCGCGGAGGATCCGGGGCGGGGCGAACCGCTCGCCGAGCGTTTCATGCAGGTATTCGGCGATTCCGAGGCGGACGTCCAGCCCGACGATGTCCGTGGTGCGTAGCGGTCCGGAGGCGTGCCGGTAACCGAGTTCCATGGCGGCGTCGATGTCCTGGGCACTGGCCACACCCTCTTCCAGCATCCGCATGGCCTCCAGCGCAAGTGCAACGCCCAGACGGGAACTCGCGAAGCCTGGGGCATCGTGGACCACGATTGGAGTCTTGCCCAGCCCGCGAACCCAGCCGGTAGCGGCGTCGGCAAGTTCAGGGGCGGACTGCGGGCCAAGCACGACTTCCACAAGCGTGGACGCCGGGACCGGGTTGAAGAAGTGCAGCCCGCAGAGCCGCTCCGGCCTGCTCAGTGGGGCGGCCAGCCGGGTGACGGACAGCGAGGACGTGTTGGTGGCAATCCAGGCGTCCGCGCCAAGGCTGCGCTCAACATTGAGCAGCGCTTCCTGCTTGAGCGTGAAGTCCTCCGGAACGGCTTCGACAACAAGGCCCGCACCGCCGAAGTCCATGGCGTCCGTCGAGATGGCGAACCGGCCGAGCAGCGAGCCCAGATCCTCCGTCACGGCCGCCCTCTCAATGGCCTTGGCCAGCGTTCCGGTGACACGGTCCCGGGCCGCTGCGGCCGCCGCCGTGTCGCGTTCGACGACGGTGACCTCCGCTCCGGAAACCAGGAAGGCGTGGGCGATGCCGGCACCCATCCGGCCTCCGCCGAGAACACCTACCTTTGTGGGGACGCCCGGGGTTTTTATTGAGGTGGAGTTGGTCATTTGGTGGTTCCTTTGTGTTTTTTTCGGTCCAGAAATGCCTGCATCCGCTCAAACTTTGCCTCTGATTCAAAGAGGATGCCCTGGGCGAGTTCATCGATGGCCGGGTGGGCGGACCTGGGCGCGTGGAGGACACTCTTGGTGAGGCGGACCGCAAGCGGATCCTGGGACGCGATCCGGGCCGCGAGGGCGAAGGCCGCGGAAATCAGTTGGTCCGGTTCATGCAGTTCAGTGACGAGGCGAACCGCCATCGCTTCTGCGCCGTCGAGCACTTTGCCGGTGAGCAGTATTTCCTTCGCCAGGGGCTCGCCCACCAGTTCCACGAGGCGCCAGCCTGCGCCGGCGGCAGCGAGGATGCCGAGCCCGGTTTCGGGATTGCCGATCTTTGCCCGTGCTGTGGCGATCCGGAAGTCCGCCGCATAAGCCAGTTCAGCACCACCGCCAAGCGCAAAGCCGTCGATGGCTGCGATCACCGGCATCGGCAGCCGGGCGATCCGCTGGAAGAGGCCCGAATTGATGCCGGCCAGCGCATCATCACGGCGGCGTTCGCGGAGCTGGGCGATGTCCGCTCCGGAAGCAAAGATGCCCCCGGAGGCAACGTGCGCCCCGGAGAGGATGAGGATTCGGGGATTCCGCTCCAAATCGGCGCAGACGGTGTGCAACTCGTCCACCATGAGCCGGTCTATGGCGTTGCGGACTTCCGGCCGGTTGAGTTCGACGTGGACGGTCGCGCCGGCGTCGTGGATCTGGATCGTCTTCACCCGCCCACTGTGGCATTACTCATTAGTCATCGTCCAATACCTAACATTGGTCAACTTATTACTTTTGAGTCATAGATGGGCCTTTAGGGAAATGGGTTACGGCGATTGATCCATAATGATCATTGATCACCCTACTAATAAGTATTGGACGGCATAGCCGGAAGCTGGGATCGTGAGTGCTAAGACAAGGCCGTACCCGCAGAAAGAGTTCCGGACCATGAGCAACTACGCGACCATCAACCCGGCAACCGGAGAACGCGTTGCCGCGTTCCCCACCCTCACCGACGAGGAAGTGCAGGATGTACTCAAGCGCTCCTTCACGGAATACCGCACCTGGCGCTGCGCCCCGCTGGCGGAGCGGGCCGCAGTACTGAGCCGCATCGCCGAACTGCACCGGGAACGCTCCGAGGAACTTGCCGCGCTGCTGACCCTGGAGATGGGCAAGCCTATCGCCGAGGCCCGCGGTGAAGTTGCCCTCGTGGCCTCGATCTACGCCTACTACGCCGACAACGCCGAACGCTTCCTCCGCGATGAACCCTTGGAGATCAGCGGCCCCGGCTCGGCCGTCGTCCGCACCGAACCTATTGGACCGCTTGTCGGCATCATGCCCTGGAACTTCCCCTACTACCAGGTCGCCCGCTTCGCCGCCCCCAACATCGTGTTGGGCAACACCGTGATCCTCAAGCACTCACGCAACTGCCCGCAGTCTGCCCTGGCCATCGAGGCTGTCTTCCGCGACGCCGGGCTGCCCGCCGGTGTCTACATCAACGCCTTCGCCACCAGCGGCCAGATCGCCACCATGATCGCCGACCCGCGCGTGCAGGGCGTCTCCCTGACCGGCTCCGAGAAGGCCGGATCCGCCGTCGCGGAGGTTGCCGGGCGCCATCTGAAGAAGTATGTGCTGGAACTGGGCGGCTCCGACCCGTTCATCGTCCTGCCGGATGCCGACCTGGACAAGGCCGTCGCCGGCGCCGTGGCGGGCCGGATGTACAACGGCGGCCAGGCCTGCACGGCCTCCAAGCGCTTCATCATTGTCGGCGACATCTACGACGAGTTCCTGCGCCGCTACACTGAAGCCATGTCCAAGATCACCCCGGGTGACCCCACGGATGCCCAGACGTCCTTCGGGCCGTTGTCTTCCCAGGCCGCTGTCGACGAAATCGCCGAACTCGTCCAGGACGCCGTCTCTAAGGGTGCGACCGCCGTCACCGGCGGTGACGCCCCGAACGAAGCGGGCGCCTACCACCCGGCGACCGTCCTGACCGGTGTTACGCCGGAAATGCGGGCCTACTCGGAAGAGATCTTCGGGCCGGCCGCAGTCGTCTACCGGGTGGATTCCCCCGAAGCTGCCGTTGACCTGGCCAACGACTCGCCCTTCGGCCTCTCGAGCTCCATCTACAGCGCCGACGTCGAGGCCGCCCGGCAGCTCGCCGACCAGCTGGAAACCGGAATGGTCTGGATCAACAGCATCAGCCGCAGCGCCCCTGACCTGCCCTTTGGCGGGGTCAAGCGCTCGGGCGTCGGACGGGAACTGGCCCAGTACGGGATCAACGAATTTGCCAACAAGAAACTCATCCGGATCCCGACGGCCTAAACACGCACTGCAATCGCTGCCCGACGTCCTCAACAACGGCGGGCAGCGCCAACCTGCGCCTGCAAGCGGCTTCAAAGGAAAACGAGGAAAGTGTGAACCAGGCCTATATCTATGACGCCGTGCGGACACCGTTCGGCAAGTTCGGCGGCAGTCTCGCCGGGATCCGCCCGGATGACCTGGCCGCGCACGTGATCGGCGAGTCCGTGAAGCGTGCCCCGAAGCTGGATGTGGAGCGGATCGATGAGGTGGTGTTCGGCAACGCCAACGGCGCCGGGGAGGAAAACCGCAACGTCGCCCGGATGGGCACCCTGCTCGCCGGGCTGCCGGTGTCCATCCCGGGCACCACGGTCAACCGGCTGTGCGGGTCCTCGCTGGACGCGGCGATTATCGCCTCCCGCCAGATCAGCACCGGGGACGCCGAGCTGATGCTCATCGGCGGGGTCGAATCCATGTCCCGGGCCCCGTGGGTGCTGCCCAAGACCGAAAAGCCCTACCCGGCCGGGGACCTGACCCTGGCCTCCACCACGCTGGGCTGGCGCCTGGTGAACAAGGCCATGCCCGCCGAGTGGACAATTTCTTTGGGCGAGGCCACCGAGCGTTTGCGCGAAAAATACGCCGTGGCCCGTGAACAGCAGGACGAATTCGCCGCCGCCTCGCACAACCTGGCCGCCGCGGCCTGGGACGAGGGGTTCTACGACAACCTCGTCACCGTGGTCCCCGGCACGGACCTGGTCCGGGACGAGGGCATCCGGCCCGGGTCCACCGCGGAAAAGCTCGCGGCCCTCAAGACCGTGTTCCGGAACGAGCCCGAGGGCGCCGAGGCCGGCGGGACGGTCACCGCCGGAAACGCCTCCCCGCTCTCGGACGGCGCGTCCGCGGCGTGGATCGGGTCCGAGAACGCCGCCGGGCTGCTCGGGCTGGAGCCTCTGGCCCGGATCGCCGGGCGCGGCGCGCACGCCAACGACCCGCAGTTCTTCGGCTACGCCCCGGTGGAGGCGGCGAACAAGGCCCTCGCCAGGGCCGGCATCGGCTGGGACGAGGTCGGCGCCGTCGAATTGAACGAGGCGTTCGCCGCGCAGTCCCTGGCCTGCATCAGCGCCTGGGGCATCGACCCGTCCATCGTGAACCGGCACGGCGGCGCGATCGCCATGGGCCACCCGCTGGGCGCCTCCGGTGCCCGGATCCTGGGCACCCTGGCCCGGTCCCTGCAGGCCTCTGGGCAGCGCTGGGGCGTCGCCGCGATCTGCATCGGCGTGGGCCAGGGCCTGGCCGTCGTCCTCGAAAACGTCACCGCTCCGGCTAGCTAGGGCTTCGGCACTGAAGCTGCACTCGTCTTTGATGAGACAAAAAGCATGAATGCGGCAACTTAAGTGAAACTGCGCCAACTTAGTTGAAACAGGACATTAACTGGCATGCGCGGGTATTCGTGGGCCGGGAGTAGGGCCCTGCGTGGGCGCCCCAATCGTAGGCAGCAGGAATGGAAGCCGGCGGCCCGCATCGAGCACGTGGGGTGTGAGTCAATGGATTCGACCTCGCTCAAGGTGCGCTGGCTCCGGATGACCGCATCCATGGCGGAGAGGGTGGCAGCCCGTTCGAGTCGGGCCGGGTCCGGGGGTCCCTGCTTTTGGCAGGGACCCCCGGACGCGGCCCTTGGTCAGAGAAGGCAACCGGGTGGCCTCGGGCAGTCATCTATCGCGAGTGTGCTGTTCGCGTGCTGCGGCGATGTACTGGGCGTAAGCGGCGGCCGAATCGGTGGCGTGGCGTTCGATGGTCTTAGTAAGTGTTGGGAAAGGGGTCACGGCGCTTTGGCGGGTTGCCAGGGCCGGCGCCCGGGGGCCGGAGCGAGCCGGCGGGCCATGAGCCCGATCATGGCCCATTTGACCATGGCCTCGGCGTGTCCGGGGAGGCGTTCGTAGTCCCGTCCCAGGCGCCGGCAGCGGACCAGCCAGGACAGGGTGCGCTCGACGACCCAGCGTCGCGGCAGGACCTCGAAGGTGTGCTGCCCGGCCGGTTTCACCACGATCTCGACGGTGATCCGCAGCAGCAGGCGTGCGAACTCCACCAGTTTGCCGGCATAGCCGCCGTCGGCCCACACGAGCACGATCGAGGGCATTTTCATCCGGGCCTTTTCCAGCACCCGGCGCCCGCCGTCGCGGTCCTGCACGCTGGCGGCGGTGACCAGCACGACCACCAGCAGCCCGATCGTGTCCACCACGATGTGCCGCTTGCGCCCGTTAGTCTTCTTGCCCGCGTAGTACCCGCGGGAATCGCGGCCGACGGTGTCGGCGCCCTTGACGGTCTGGGCGTCCACGATGCCGGCCGAGGCCATCGGGTCTTTCCCGGCATCGTTGCGGGCCGCGTCGCGCAGCGCGTCGTGGATCCGGTCGGTGATGCCCTCGCGGTTCCACCGCTTGAAGTACCAGTAGACGGTGTCCCAGGGCGGGAAGTCGTGCGGCAGCATCCGCCAGGCACACCCGGTCCGGTTCAGGTACAGGATCGCCTCCACGATCCGGCGCCTCGAATGCTTGGCCGGCCGGCCTCCGGTCTTGACCGGAACCATCGGCGCAATCAGCGCCCACTGGTCATCGGTCAGGTCCGAAGGATAGGGACGCGGGGAAGAGCCCTCCATGCCTCCACGCTGAACCCGTCGGCCGCGGCAGTCAACAGGCTCGCCCCACTTTCCCAACACCTACTTAGGGACAGAAAGATCCTCGTCACCGGGGCCTCGGGCCGGATTGCTTCGGCGCTCAGTATGAAGCTGGCCGGGCAGAACGAGGTGTGGGGCATCGCCCGCTTCGGCAACGAAAAGGTACGCGGGGAACTCCAGGAAGCCGGCGTGAAGACCTGCTCCGTCGACCTGGTCAACCCTGATTTTTCCGGGCTGCCGGAGGACTTCGACCACGTACTGCACCTAGCCGCGTACCTTGGCGGCGGTGATGATTTCGGTAAGGCACTGGACATCAACGCGGTCGGCACGGGCTTGGTGCTCTCGCACTTCCGCAGGGCGGCGTCGGCGCTGGTGATGTCCACGACCGGGGTCTACCGGCCGCACCCGGACCCGTGGCACCGGTACACCGAAACCGATCCGCTGGGGGACCCGATCAACCCCTCCACCCCGACCTATGGGGTCACCAAGGTCGCCCAGGAGGGCACCGCCCGGCTCTGTGCACGCCTGTACGGCCTGCCCGTGGTGATCGCGCGCATGAACGCCTCGTACGGGCCCCGCGGCGGGCTTCCCGTGACGCACTTGGACAAGGTCGCCGCCGGCGAGACGATCCGGCTGCGGTCGGACCCGGCTCCTTACAGCCCGATCCACGACGACGACATTGCGGACCACATCGAGGGGCTCCTCGCCGCTGCTTCCGTGCCGGCCACGGTGGTGATGATCGCCGCCATCCCCGAAACCAGGGCAATGCTGAGCCCGATCCACTCAGGACCGGTACGGTTCCCGCCCCACAAACCACGGCGGGAAACCTCACCACCGACAACAACCATGCGTCCCATCAGACCTACTCCCCTGCTTTCGTACTGCTCATTACCGTCCGCTGATGTGATCGGTATCAGGCACCATCGAGTTCACGCCCTGACGGCCGCGCAGTGCGGCCTGCCGTGATGCTTCACGCCCGGCCAGCAGGAACGCTGTCGCCCCGCCGGCGGCAATCTTGGCTGAGCCTCGTCCTACACTCGCCGCTCCGCTGCGGGCAGCGGCAGCAGTTTTTCCGGCCGGAGTACCGGCCCGGTCATCCCGCTGCGCCTGGGCAATGGTGCGGGTATCAGGTGCAGCCGGTGCATCCTGGCCAGGGGCTCCCATCGCGGCGGCCCCCTGTCTGGTGGCGCCGGCACTTCGACGGCCGCTGCCTGTAGCCGCGCCGGCCCCGGCTGCACCATCGGTCAGACCCCCGTCAGGACCGGCAGAAAAGCGAGGCCCGCCTGATACCTGGGCTGCCGCCCCGCTGACGGCGGCACCGGTGCGCCCACCGCCGGCCGGGCCGGACTGTGCCTGCATGGTGCGGCGCTGACGGATCATCGCACCGATCCCGGCACCGGCCCCGGCCACCATCGCCGCCCCGGCAATGGAGGGACGGTTAGCACCCAAAGAACTGGCCGAGGATGGCAGTATCGGGACGAATTTGAACAGCAGCGCGGGTGAGAACGCGAGGACGACCATGGCGGCGGCTGCGATGAACACCGAGGAGGCGTTCACCAAGGCGTCTCCGGTACCTTCGCCCTGGAACGCGGGGCGGTTCGAGATGAAGCTGAACAGCGCACCCATGATCAACAGAATCAGCGGCTTCGACAGAGCGATACCCAGCCACAGCGAACCGGCCTTGGCAACCCGGCCGCGGTGTTCGGGATGGATCATGAAGCCGATCATCAGCGCAATGCCTACGCCCAGCAGTGACAGCGCGAGTGGCTGCAGAGCGAACAGCCCCAGGAGCGCCCAGGCCCCGACGAAGAGCAACCCGAACAGCAGCACAGCTGCCAGCGGTCCGAAAACGCCACTGGACTCATACGAGGCGAAACGGGAAATGCTTGTGGCGAAGTCCCCGATCTGGTTTGAGGTCCATGGGCTGATCGAATCAGTAACCTGAACCAATGCGTTGTTGCCCACGTATCCCAGAACCGGGCCGAACAATGCCAGCAGAACCGCGAGTGGGGCGTACCAGATCACCGATTCACGCATGGCGTCAGGATCGATTTTTTCATCCGAGTAGTCCCGGAAGAGTTTGAAGAACATCAGTGCCAGCAACACGATCCCGACGCCGGAAAAGACTGACCAGGTGTCTCGGAAGCCGTCATCGACCTGAAACTCTGAGACTTTCAAAAGGTTCACTAAAACCTCGTTCGTGGCCGTCACTCCGGCTTCCTTGGTCGAGTTCGCAAACTTCTCAAACCCGTCCTTGGCATTGGCGATAAACGCCACTGTGTCCACCGCGCCCAGCACAAACTGCCCGCCAGGCTGTGTAGAAACAGCTGTACGCAACACAGCGCCAGCAAGCGGGGCGAATTCGTTCCATGTGCTCGATACCGCACATATGCCCAAGGCAGCTGGCGGTGCCCCTTCCCGCGCCAACGATGAGCAAAACTCGCGCTGTCCTTCTGCAGGTCGGTAGTCCAAGGATTTCTCGGGGGTGTCCAGAAAACTGTTGAAAGCGCGGGTTGCCATTCCCGTGCAGTCCTGGCCGATCATCGTTGCACCGAGAAATTGAGGCCCACAGACGTTCTTGGCGAGTTCGCCGTTGAGACGGTCACGAATGCCGTCGCGCTGGTCTGCCGGCAAGCCCGCCAGCCGCTTCAATTGATCGGCATTCAACTTTTCTGAGGCGTTGATGTCATCCGCTGCTTGAGCGGATCCGGCTGTGAGAACACCGAAGCCCAAGAAGAGCGCGAGGAGTGCGGCAGTCAAGCGGATCCTGCTGCTAGCGCGTAGCGTTTGCATATTCCACCCAGCCTTCTTTACTCAGGTTTTCGAAGTAGCGGCCGACCAGCCCGTTATCGAGAGTGGGCATCTCTCCGGTTGCAGCGCCGACGAGACCGCCCGCAGGGCCTTGGTCAGGGAACTTGTCGGCAAGTTCTGTGTCATCAATACGCACCAGGGCGTCAGAGATTTTCCAATCTCCGTCCCAAACGAGTTCCAGGGAATCGGTACCGAAGTAGCCACCGGGTTCTGCTTCACCGCCGCGGAGACCGCCATAAACCACCTGAATCAATGCGCGGTTCTCGGCTTCGCAGGAAACGAGCCGGTAGAGGCCCCCAGCTTTGACATCAACGCGGTCGAGCCAGCCGCCATCGAAGCTCTTGAAGCTTCCGGACGCGGCCGCCGTCGTGTAGGTGTCGCCAAGCAGAACTGCATCCTTGATCCATGCTTCGTCCGAGGCCAACGTCTTCATCGTGGCTTTCTGGGCTTCCCAGGTTTTAGTGTTCACATCGTGCAGGACCGGTGTGTAGTTGGCTGCTGCTTGGGCGGCGGAGTCGCAGGTGCCGTTGTAGCCGATGGGCGTTTTGCCGTCGGCGGCCGTTGTGGTTCCGCCTTCTCCGATGCTGATTTTGGAGACTGGAAATCCGAGCTTGCCAGCGACCATGTCCGTGCCAGCGGTGGGTTCGGGCTGTGAAGCCTGTTCCGTGGGGCGGAGATTTATCAGGACGACGGCGACTGCCACGATCACCACGACGGCGGCAATCGCGATCAGTAGCTTCCATTTCGTTCTCATGGTCTGGTTCCGTTCTTCGGTAGGAGACAGCTGCCAACGATGAAGTGTGCCACCAGTTGGCTAGGCTCCTGCTGCGGCAGTCAGTGCGAGGATGCCGCCGATGATGACGCTGGCGCCGGCGACGGCGGCGAAGGCGACACCGCTGCGCTTGGCACCGTCCGCGCCATCTGCAATGTCGTCCGAGTGGCCGCGCTGCCGTGCGATTCCCCACTTGCCCAGGTTCATCAGGAAAGCGGCGGTGACCAGGATCAGCACCAGTGCCCAGAGCCCGCCGAGGATCAGCTGGATCGCGCCTTGGAACTGAACTCCGAAGACGTTGATGTTGGGGGTCACCCCGTCCAGGGGGTTATCTGCGGCCGCGGGGATGGTGACGTTGGTGAGGATGCTCTTGAACATGGTGTGGGTTTCCTATCGGTTGGTGGTGTGGATACGTGCGTGGGCGTTGCGGTTGTCTACCTCGAGCAGGCCTGCGGCGATTTCTGCGGTGACGCGTTCGAAGGCGCGGCGGGCGGGATCGCCCACGAGCTGCCAATCGATGATTGAGCCGTTGTCCAAGGCCGCGTCATAGGGGATATCGATGATGGACCGCACCGTGGATTCGAGCTGGGCGCGGAGGTCCGCTTGATCGGTCGCCGAGACTTTGGCGCCCCCGCCCTGGGTGATGACGACGACGGCGTTGGCGACGAGGTTCTTGTAGTGCGGGTTGCCCTGGCGCTCGGACATGGATTCGAGCTGTTCGATCATTCGCAGGGCCGAGACGACGGCGTTTCGCTGGAGCCGGACAGGGATCACGAGCTGGTCTGTGACGTCGATAGAGGCCAGCCAGTTTTCGGAGCGGGTGTTGTTTCCGGTGTCCAGGACGATGGTGTCGTAGAACCGGCTGACCACCGTGTGGATGCGGTTGAATTCTTCCGCGCCGATGGACTTCATCCGATCCGGGTCTTCGTCCGATGCCAGGACGGAGAACTGGTTCTTGCCCTGGTGGCGGGTGTAGTAGGAGAAATCGCCTTTACGGGCCTCGATGGTTTCGAACTTTTCCAGCACGTTCAGCAGGTCCCACACGGTGCGGGTAGAGCCGTTGGCGTTGGTCCGCACACCGAGGGTGCCCATCATTTCGTTGTTGTCCCAGACGATGGCGTGCTGGCCGGAGTGGATCCCGAAGGTTGATCCGATTCCCACGCTGCACATGGTCTTGCCGACCCCGCCCAGGGGCTGGGCGACCATGATGCGCATGGGCCTGGAGTAGACCCGTTGGATCGCGGAAAGGTCGGTGCGGCGGGCCAGCTCGGCTGCGCCGACCTTGGGCTTGATCAGCCCGAACGTCACGGTCCGCAGGAAGGCCTGCCAACCGGTGGCCGGTGGCAGTTCATCGTTCATGTTGTCTTTTTGCAGCACTGATGCGCTGCGCCGGCCGCTGACCAAAGGGGCCGCCTGAGCTTCCACGGCCGCCTGCTGGGCCTGTGCCGGCTCACTGATAGCAACGGTCACTGTCGCGGTTTCCTTGACGGGTTCTGCGGCGTTATCTTCTGCCGACGGTTCGGGGTTCAGCAGGCTGATGGGGGCGCGTGACTTCCGCTCGGCGCCTGACCAGTTGGTGCTCATCGGGTCTTCCTTTCGGGGTTCTGACTTCTGAAAATCTCTGGTGCCGGTTCCTGGAACAGGACCGGGACACTGCTTGCGGCCGTGCCCTGCGGGCTGTGCCGTTCCGGGACGGTTAGCGGGTCGGTGAACAGCGGTGCTGTGCCGAACTCGTCAGCACCGGCGGTGGGCGTGCTCACTGGGGAGTCACCGGGCTGATGGACGTGACAAGCCAGGGATCGTCCTGGCCGATGCGGTGGAGCATCATCGTCCACGGCCCGGCGTTGGTGTCGAAGGACGCCGTAACCGTCATGGGGTTTTGTGCCTCCCGGGTGATCGCGGGACCGTCCGTGACGGTGGAGAACGGAACACGGGCCGGATCGATGTAGCGGGCGTCTTCCTTGTACTCGGTCGCGAGCATCGGTTCCAGATCCTTGAACCAGGTCTTCTCCTCCACCGAAGGCCGGCCGAACAGGACCATGGCCTTCGCGGCGGTCTCTTTGACCCTCGTCTCGGCGGCGGCATCCCAGGTGACGTTAGGGCCGTGGTACTGCTCGGAGGCCTCGTCATGCCCGTGGCCATCACCGGCTGAGTGCGCGTCAGCATCCGCCGTGATGGTCGGGGCCGGCGCGGCCGCTGTGGTGGTCGTCTGTGCGGCTGGGGTCCCGGCGCAGGCCGTCAGCAGGGCAGCGGTGGCCAGCAGGGCCGGGGCGAGTGCGGTTCTGCGCATCACAGGATGCCTTTCTCTTTGAGGATCGGTGTGGGGTCGATGGTGGCGTTGATCGGGATCATCGGATTCGGCAGGGCCCCGGCGTAAAACTCCATATGCAGGTGCCGGCCGAAGACGTTGCCGGTCGCACCTTCAGTCCCGAGGGGGGTTCCGGCGGCAACGGTGTCGCCTTCCTTGACCTTTAGAGAGCCGGCCTCCATGTGGTACATCCCGATGGTCAGCTTCCCGTCCAGGGTTTGGCCGGTGATGCCGGTTCCGAACTGGCCTTCAAGGTTTCTGATTTTCACGATCTTCAGATCCGTGATCGCCACAATCACCCCGGCCTGGCCAGGAGTGGAGAAGTCGATTCCGTAGTGGAAGTTGGCCAGCACTCCCCCGGCCGTACCGGGAGGGGCCGGCCGCGGGCCGTACCCGCTGGTCATGACAGCCTTCTGCAGGGGCTTGACCCACTTCCCGGCAATGTCGCCGACAACCTGGTTTCCCTCGACCGGGCACACCCCGGACGGGTCCACCATGGAAGCCGACTCCCCGCCGAGTGCCTTAACGATCTGCGTGGCCTGTTCCCGGAACCGGGTGTAGTGGTGTGGATCCGCGTTCCGCTGCGTGCGGTGGATGGCAATGGTCGGTTCAAGGTTTTCCCACCCCTGAACGTTCTGGAGAGCCTTGAAGAAGTTTGTAGCGCTGGTGTGGGGGTCCATGCGGTCTTCGTAGGAACCCCACGAACCATTTGCGCGCTGCTGGAACAGCCCCCGTGAGTCCGGGCCAGCACCGTCACCGAAATCAATGACCCGCAGCGTGGACTCGCCAATGGCAGCCTGAACACCGATTAGCTGTGCGGCCACGGGCAGTTTCAGATCCTCTGCAGCCTTCATGATCGCGGCCGCGTTCTTCATCTGCTCACCATCGAACCCGGCCACTGTGCTGCCAGGGACCGCTGATGCTGCGGATACAGCTGACGTGCCAGGTGCCGCACAGGCAGAAGCGGCCTGAGCCGGCGTTCCGCCATCGTCAAGAACCACAACAACGAAGCCCAGGGCGAGGGTGGTAGCGGCGGCAACAGGAACGACGACTTTTCGAAACGCCTTACCTGCAACGGCTGTTGCTGCCCCAGCAGCAGCGACACCCATTAGGACGACCGCCTGATTCTGTCGGCGCGAAACCAGCAGCCGATGAACAGGTAAGTCCCGCCCCTGCACCGCATAGTGACTCGCATATCGCCCCTCCCCTGGGCTATTCCGAGGCTTGTCCCCGGACGGAAAACCCATCCCGGCTAAACTCAGCCGTAAAGCTAGGATGGATTTGAAACCAACGGTTAAGTATTTGCGGATGCTTAACTATTGGGATCATTCTAGCAGAATCAATCGTGCGCGTCTTGTCGTGTTTGCCCCATCCAAGGAGTGTTTGTGCCTGTCTCAGCCTCAGAGTTCAAGAGCTGGCTGGACGCTCAGTCCATCAGCACTTCCCCTGCCGCTCTGAGCGCTCTGACGGGGCTGCACCGAGGCACGTTGGGCAACCAGCTGCGGCGTGGAAACGTTGCAGAATCGACGGTCGTTGCCGTCGCTCGCGCGTCCGGAGCGAACGTGCTGGAGTCCCTTGCCGCCTTTGACCCGTACAGGAACATGTACACCAGACAGATTGAGCCCACGCCGGCAGAAGTGCTCAGCCAGGTCCACCACGCAGACCTCATGGCCGAGCTACAATTCCGCACCTCGAAGAAGTACTACCCGCGGGATCTGCGGAAACATATTCCGCTCATAGACTTCCCGCACGAGGGATCCAATCGGGCATGGATTGACGCCATCGACTCCGGCGACATCAGGCACCGCATGGCAGAAGAGACTGGCATGGCCCTGACATACATCTTCACGCAGCTCACCGAAAACAAACTGACCCCACCGCTTGCGGTAGCAGCCTCCAGGGCAGCAGGCACTTCCTTCGCATCAGGTCTGGTGGTCGTCGGCCTCGTGCTTCCGGCTGAGGCAGGCTGGCAACCACGCGCCAGGGAGGACGAGCTGCTTGAAATCACGGACGATGCACTTGTCGAGCTAATCTCCGGCCGCATAAACCTGCTGCAGCGGCGCGTCAAACAACGTAAGGAAGCCCAGGAGTATGCGGAAAAGATGACGGAGCTTCTGGGATGAATCCACTAGGTGTCGTCCCGGTGACGCTCATGCTCATCCTTCTGGGCAGTCTTACGTTCAAGCGTATAAATACACCCGCATCCGGGTTTGAGCACGCCTTGCGGGAAAAGGCGAGCAGAATCGCTTTGTCGGGCATCTTTCTCACCACCGCTTATCTGCTGCTGGTACCGCCCGTGTACTACGCGCTGGATTCGATCATGCCGATCACCAACGCTACCGACCTCATCTCCAAGTACTGCGCACTGGTAGCCGTCGCCTTTCTGGGCGGGCACCTTAGTGTCGCCTACGGATCCCCCTTTGCCCGTCGTTGGACAGTGGGCGCTCCCGGAACCGTTGTGCTGGGCCTCGTCTCCGCTGGCCTGCTATGGACTGTCGTGGCCACAGACGCCCCGTATTCATCCCCCCAGATGCTCGACTTCGCCACACAGCCCAGCGTTCGCATAAACACCTGGTTAGTGCTGTTCTACGTGGCCTACATTGTCCTTCCCCTGGTGCGGCCGGCGTACCTCGACTCCACGAAGAACCCTCTCCGGACAGGCCGGATGGCTTCAGGCATGATTGCCGGCGGTTTCACCCTCTCCCTCTTGCGCGCCGGAGCGTACCCCGTCGAGTGGTTTGGTAGCGGGAATGTGGTTTACCTGTACATGCTCATCTCCTATGCCTCCACTGCCCTCGTGGTCGTGGGACTCGCGCTGTTTGCTTACGCGCGCAGGAACAGAAAAGTGAAAACCGAGCTGGGATCTGCCCTCTCACTCGATTAGGAAGGCCGGGAGACATGACTACCCCTCAACAAGCGCAGGAAGCAGTCAAAAGCGTCTTAGCGGAAGTACCGCGGGAGCATGAGGCTGCCTATCGCGTCATCTACCAGGCAGTGAAGGTGTGCCTGGCAGATGGCATGGAGCGGCGGGCAGCTGCCGCCTACTTGGGAGTCTCGCGGTGGCGTATCGACCGCCAGGGACGCTACTTTCGGTCTTTGAGAGCGACCAGGACCTTGTTCCGGGATGCCATGGCTGCCAATCCTGCAACTGATCCTGCCGGCGAGTCCGTGGAAGCCATAGTCCGAAGAGCGTGGAAGAAGTAGCCCTCAAAGGGTCCCAAATCCCAAAATTCTTGGTTTCATGACATATTGGAATCATGCAATCTGGAATCTGTCACGAGCTTGCTGGGCGAGTCACACCCCACGCGATGACTCTTTCAAAAAGAGCGACACGCCGCGGCGACGTGCAGGGTTTCGTTTATCAAAACCGCTTAGATAGCACTATGGCAATTCAGAAGCTTGCTCAGGGAGGCCGCCCTTCCAAGGGGCCCCGGCACACGTTTGTGGTCAAGCCCGATCTTGCGCGGGCCGAAAAGCTGCGGGCCATTATGGAAATTCTTGGCACGAACGCAGTTGATTACCTGACACCGCTGGTTGCCAGGCATATAGATTCCATCGACCTTGAAGAACTGCGCAATCAGGAGACATTGCCTATACCGAAAGCCAGTTAATAACTGAAGGCCCGCACATGGCGGGCCTTCGTTAAGTATTTAGTTCAGATCTCGTTCTTGGCGGGATGTCGATCTGAACTTTTGTCCAACACCCACCCAGTGGGTGGATTTTGTCGTTCCCCCGAAGGAGTAACTGCTGTCTATGGTACCGGAAGTCAATTCCGCGTCAACGCACGCACGTAAGGGTGTCGCGGGCCAACCTAGCCCTCAGCAGGCGTGGATCCTTGCACCCCTGATCGCCGGCCAAGCGTCCTACCGCCTAGGCCGATGGATGGGCACCAGGTTCCAATACCCGCGGCCGGCAACTCCGCCCACCATTACGACGTCTCTGCCCGAGCACCCCGCAGCAGTCATGATCCACGGTACGGACGGTTCCGTAGCCACTCTCTGCATCGACTTGGATACATCCAAGGCACTGAAGAGCGTCGTGGACTCAGACGCAGCCCGGCTCAGGAAGCTTCTGAACGAAGCCAACGTCAGCTACGTGGAGGACTTCTCCCCCAGCGGCGGCAGGCACATCTACATTCCCCTTCAACAACGCCTCACCGCCGCCAAAGCCCGCGAGCTTGTCGAAGCCCTCGGCCTTCTCGCCGCAAGCCTGGACCCGAGCCCCCACCAGAACATCACCGACGGCTGCATCCGCGTCCCGGGCTCAAGGCACAAGGCTGGCGGCCACCAAACCCTCATTACTCCCCTATCCCAGGCCTACGCCACCCTCCGCGTCCGCAACTCAGCGCGTGCCATAGCAGCATTGCGCGCCGCACTGGCCCCGGAGCTGGCCCGCAACAAGGCCATCCAAAAACGCCAAGCCAAAGCAGCAACAACAGTACGGACCACTGCTGGACAGCTGCCCGTCGCTGGCCGCAGCGAAACCCCCCTGCGCCGGATTGCACGCACTGGCCTTTACGACACGGCTACGTACGCCAGCGCCTCGGAGGCCCGCATGGGTGTGCTGAACCACTTCGCTGCGTGCGGATGGACCCTGGAAGAGGTACGGAACGAACTCACCGGCCAGTTCCCGGGCCTGGCAGCCCTCTACGGCACGCAAGCCAAACAGGCGCGACTCCTTTCCAGCGAATGGGCCAACGCCCAGGCCTTCACCAACGCCGGCAGCACCCAAAAACGTAAGTCCCGTGAACCCGGAAAAATCAATGCCCTTATTAACAACACAAGCCCCACTGAACCCACAGGGGGGCACTCAACCGCAGTTCCGCGTCAATCCACCAACTCGTAAACGACTTGGAAAATGTCCTGTACGCCGTCCTGGACCACCGCTTGGCAGCCAGGGGCCGCGAAGGACTCGGCCTCCGCCTCCTGGTCCGCGGCCTGCTGGGTTACATGAGGGCGAAAGAAACGGATCTTCTCGATGTCGGTTGTCGTACGCTTGCGGTCGCGCTGGGAAAGCACCATGTCACCATTGCCCGGTTACTTCCCGTTCTGGCCCAGGCCTCCGATGGAATTCTCACCAAAGTCGCGGATGCTCGCCACAAGACAGCAGACGTCTACCTCATTCAGTTGCCTCGGCACTATCAGCAACTAGCGAGGGAGCTGACGTGGCGCAAAGGACGCATCCATGCCGTGCGACCTGTGTTCCGAAGCCTGGGAGACGTGGCTGCCCTTGTCTATGAATCCATCGAACGAGCTAGGCACTCCCCCACCACCGCGGAGATTGTCCGTTTTACGAGCATCAGCCGCAACGCCGTATCGACCGCGCTGACCGAGATGGAGGCCCTGGGCATGGTTTACCGCGACCACGGTCACTGGAAGAGGAGGGCAGTTAATCTGACTAATCTGGCGGCAAGGCTGGGCGTGTTGGAGGACTACCAGGCCCACATCAGCCGTAACCGGTTCGAACGCGCCCGCTGGCACGCATACCTGGACCGTTTCCGGACCGTTGAGGTTGATGAAGGTGCACTGTACGACCAGGAACGGGAGGAGTATTGGCTGCCTCCTGGGGATGCTGCGATCTGGAACGCCGCATAGACGACGAACCGGGGGCTGCAGCGATGCCCGGGTTGCCTGTACGCATTTTTCCGGTTACCTCCGGCGCACTGAATATGCGGACGACGACAGGACGGGGGCTCCGAGAAAGCTGCCGCAAAACGGCAAGCACTGACGCCCAATGTGGACCGCTTTTGAGATTCATCCTCCGGTCTCCACCGGGGGCCGACAGCGGGGGACAGCGCGACGGAAGAGCTGCAGGGCGGCGCTCAATCGCTTACCTGCAGGGTTTCCTCATGTTGGTCATTCGCTTGCGAATGAAGCGTATACAGCAAAGCAATTGAAACTTGCTTTAGAAGTAAAACTTGCCATAACAGCTTTACTTTTTTGACTTGTGAAAAAAGTAAAGACACGCAAGCCAGCTTCACAAGTGAAACAAGTGCCGCCTGGTTACGCTGGGAACACTTGTGAAAGGAAGATTCGATGAAACACGATCTGGACCGCGGCGCGCTCAGCAGGGTAATCGCGGTAATCAACGGCAAAGGCGGGGTCTTCAAGACCAGCTTGGTAGCCAACGTCGGTGGACTCCTCGCGGAGGCTGGCTCACGCGTACTCCTCGTGGATTTGGACCCGCAGGGCAACCTTGCGGAGGACCTAGGTTATTCCGACAAGGGGGACGGCGGCAGGAGCTTGGCAGCGGCTCTCTGCTTCGGTGCAGAGCCGTCCCTGCTCACAAGTATCCGACCCAACCTGGACGTCATTGCCGGCGGACCCGAACTCGATGATGCAGCAGCGTTTCTCGGAGCCAAAGCCCAAAAGGACCGCGACGCAGCCCACCTAGCCCTGGCAAAGATGCTCGCAACCATCGCGGGGGAGTACGACCTCGTCCTCCTTGACTGCCCGCCCGGAAACGAGCCCCTCCAGGCATCAGCCGTCGCGGCCGCACGGTACGCACTGGTGCCGCTGAAGACAGACATGTCCAGCCGCAAAGGCGTCGCTGCGGTGGCAGCACGCATGGACAGCGTCGTGGGACTCAACCCAGCACTCGATCTCCTGGGTGTTGTCCTGGTGGGAACCGGAACCAACTCAAAACAGGTCCACAAAGTCACCCGCGACCACCTCATCGCCGACTTCGGCACCGACGAAGTGCTGTTCCCAATGACCATCCGACACGCAGAAGCAACTGCCCAGGCCTGCCGGGAGCGCGGGCTACTGGCGCACGAGCTCGAACGGGAACTTAGCAAAGCACCCAAATGGTGGGAGATTCGTCGCGGAGAAGCTAAAGCCACGAATGCAGGGCCAAGGTCTGCATCCAGCGTTGCTGAGGACCTGCATGCAGTCGCCATGGAAGTAACGCGGCGGGTAGCCGCTGCAGAGTCCCAGGAGGTTAGCGCATGAGCACCGAGCAGAACGCCGGCCGGCCCACCCTGGGCTTGCCGCCGCGACCCGCCGCAGCACCCACGACAGATGCACCACTAGCGCGCATGCTCTCCGGGCGCCGCCAGGAGGCGCCGGCGAAGAGGGAAGAACCAAAGGATTCCCCGACTGAGAACATGACGGTAAGCATCCCAACCGCTCTGCGCAATCGCGCCAAGGCCGCGTACAAGGCGACCAGCTACGCCGAGGGAGATAACACCTGGGCACATTTCGTTGCTAAAGCCATCGAAGCAGAAACCCGCCGCCGCGAAGCCGAACACAACCAGGGCGAGATGTACCCCTCATGGGGAGAGAAACTGCCCGGCGGCCGGAGGCTCAAGGATAGCTAACGGGGAAGTACGTCCCCCAAGCCAGATAGCAGTACCCGGGGGAGTGGTCGAACACCACAGGACCCGGGACCGGAACAGAGTAAACAGAGGAGAGAAGTGGGCGAGTCAAGTACCACTAAGGCCCGAATACAGCTGCCGACGTGGTGGGGAAACCAAAAGGATCTGGCGAGGTTGGTCACTTTGGTCAAGTCCCTGCACTCGTCCGCTTCCGCAGAAGCGCTAGAAAAGTTAACGGCCAGCAGGGCAAAAACTCGTGAGCTCAACGAGGCGAGAGTGGAGTCGTTGGCTGCGGCTATCGCAACCAATATTTCAAAAAATGGAGGGGACCCCGGTCGTTTCGCTGATCCAACGACCCTTATGGAAGAGGCCCGCATTCTGGGGTCGCTGGAAGAAGACGGCCATTACACCGCCGAACGCGCAGTTAAGGAACTGGATCTTGAGATGGCAGTCAGCCTAAAGACCTGGGACGAAAGGCGGACCGGTTCCCCTGACGTCCTCATTGAAGATCTGGACGAACGGGAAGTGAAGCGCATCGAACTATCCTTTGGCCAGCAGTACTCAGGTGGGACCTTCCTGCGGCTGGAACTCGGGAAGTATGGTAGTCAGGCGGAACTTGGAGGACCTGTTCACTGGGTTTCGTCAGCCGCCGGTCAACTCAAAGTTGAACTGAAGCGGCAAAGCAGCTGGCTTGGACGCCTCGTTGGTAGTGGATGGGGGCACACGCTAATCGCGGTACCCACCGCCGTGGTAATTGCGTTGCTCCTGCTGCCCTATGTCAAGAGCACATGGGATTTAGTGGCAATAGTTCTCGTTTTAAATGTCCTTGTATCGTTCGTTGCTGCTGCCGTTCTGCAGAAGTTCATCCCCAGATTTGAACTGATGAAGGACGGCAAGCCAAAAATAAAGACCTGGCTTGGATGGGTCGCCGGACTTCTCGGCACCGTCATCATAGGACTTGGGACAAATGCCCTGTCCAAGATGATGGGGCTGTAGAGGTCGGTCAGAACTGGCCGCTGTGAGTTCACCTTGGCGGGAGATGCCGATAGAGGGTTGTGCGCGCCAGTCCAGTCTTGGTGACTATTTCGCGGATGGGCACGCCCTTGTCCCGGAGCATCAAGGCATGTTCGAGCTTGTCAGGATCCACAACGGAAGGACGTCCGGTGTGACGGCCATGGGCGGCAGCTACCGCCCGGGCATGGGAGGCCCGTTCAGCGGCGTAGGTGCGTTCCATTTCTGCGAAGAGGGCCAGCATGACGACGGCCAGCTGCGCCATCGGACTGTCCGGAGTCGATGTGTCGATTCGGAGAGGATCGGCCAGTGTCCGGATCCCGACGCCACGTTCCTTTAATTCGTGAACCAGATTTAGCGTGTCCCGGACCGTCCGGCCTAACCGGTCGAGGGTGTGAACGACAATCACATCTCCTGGGCGCGCCTGGCGCAGCGCTTCATGCAGCCCTGGACGGTCCCTGGTGGCCCCGGACTTCTTGTCTACGTAGACATGCTCACTGTCAATGCCGGCGGCCGCCAGGGCGTCCAGCTGCCGCGCCACGTCCTGTTTAGGCGTTGAAACCCTCGCATACCCGATATCCATTGATGCACCGTACCTAAATTCGCTGTCGTTACGGTTGAATATGGCGACCATTGTGGATTGAATTCCGGGACAATCAGATTACGCGCCGTTCTGCGTATTCAGATGCGAGGGGGAGTGTCCCACCCGGGGTGTCCCGGTTCTAAGGAAGTGAGACATTTTTGTAGTACCTCTCATGCCGCCCACAATCCACGCAGTTGATGGCCGGCTAGGGGGGAGTAAGGGGAATGAGGAATGATTCTGGACATGACACCAGTTCGTACCTCAACTCAGACTAATCAGACTAAAGAGAACCGGAAAGGCTTCGTGGCCTTGATCTCGATTTCTGTTTTGACCTTCGTCGTCTTTGCGGTTATGGCCCAGCCACCTATAGCGAACTTCGTGGGAGCGATGTTCGTAGGAGTTGGAGGCATGCTGATGGTCGGGATTCGCTTTTTTCAGCAAAACGCTGCCAGGGCAGTTGAGGACGCCAAGGAAGCCAACCCAGACAAGGCTCCTGCATTAAAATCCCCGTGGGGCTCCCGCCCCATAACTGCCATGGTTGGCTGGGTGAAGCGGCCCTCATCCGCGGCGAGAAAAGCGGAGCGCGAACGCTTGAAGGCAGAAAAGAGCGAGGCGGCCGCAATTCAGAAGTCAGTCGAAGCCTTCGAAGACCTAGGGTTTGGCCTCTTGGGTCTCGGTGGTCTAATAGTCGCAGCAGCCGCCCTGCAAGGCTGTATTGAAGCAATTTTCGGAACTGTCTGACGAACTCTGATGCCCGTAACCCGACGCGCCTGTTCCGCCGTTCGGATAGCGATTGCATAGGAGTCTTCGGACTCCAACGATTCAGCGGCAACTCCGGGATGTGCCGATGTGGGTTCGCTAGGTCAGGCCGGCCCCTATCCCAGTTCTAAGGAAATGGGACGAAGAGATCTGAGGGAGTTGACCGGCCCTTGGTCGTAGTATCTGGGGCCGAAGGGCGAGTCAACGCAACTGCTACTTGCTTGGCATCCAGCTGTTCCAATCGTGCGTTGACCAGCTGCCAGATTGCCCGGGCTTACCCGGTGTCCCCAGGATGCCAGGCAGTCCTGGACGGCCGGCAACCCGGACGAACCTGGGGGATTCCGTGGGGTGCTGATGAATGGTTCGCAGGGCTCACAGGATCGGGCGTCCGCTGGCGCGGCCGGCTGTTGGGCCCGGCCCCGACGTCGCAGAGCTCCGCCTTGCCCGGACCTGTTGTGTCTACGACGTTTTTTGGCTGCTGTCCTGACGGATTGTACGTGTCCGCTCCGGCCCGTCCAGCCCCTCCTAATTCGTCGCTGATTTCCTTCGGGAATTTCCCGCCCTTGCCCTTACGGGTAGACAGGCCTCCGTCGGCCACAGCTCCGCAAGCTTCGCCAGCAGCCAAAACAACGAGGGAGAGGAGACGCTGGCCGATCACCTAAACCGCCCCGCTCACCGGCAAACATTGTGGTCCGCGCCCGCACCCGTTTCCACCCGCTTGACAGACTGTGAGTCTTTACTTGGCTGGTCCGGGACCGGCTGGCAGGGTTGACGTTGGTCGCTCCGCCGTGGTTGTGACTCATGACAAAACTGGCCCCCCCGCGGGTGCCTTGCCTATGAACTGTCCGGCTGCGACGGGGTGACCGGCGCCTGCCCGGCCCACCTCAGTGGCTTGATCAGAAGCATGCCCGACCTCGCGGGGTCGTGGCTCATCACAGGTATGCCCCGAAGTGATCCCTTTCCGGGTCGGCGCCGGTCGTCAGCGACCGGATCATCGCCCGTGCAAGGAAAGGAACCGGACGCTGTGAGCACCATTGTCGCGCATACTCATCCGTTCGTCATCGGCGTGGATACCCACTCCAAAACTCACACCTACGCAGTCCTCACGGCGGCAGGTCAGCACCTCGGGACCGAGACGTTCCCGAACACTGCGGCGGGCCGTGCCCGCGCAATCTCCTGGGCCGGACGCCGCACCAGCGGTGTCGCCGACGCACTGTGGGTGATCGAGGGAGCCAACAGCTACGGTGCGCAGCTGGCGCGCAACGTCACCGACACCGGCTACCGTGTCGTCGAGGCCGCCCGCATGAGCGGTGGCCGGCGCGGGGTCGGCAAGTCCGACCCGCTCGACGCTCAGCGCATCGCCGCCACCGTGCTGTCCCTGCCAAGTGATCAACTGCGGATCCCGCGGCAGGATGAGGGCGTGCGTGCCGCCACACAGATCCTCCTGACCGCCCGCGACGAGCTCGCCGGGGAGCGCACCCGAGCAGTGAACGCGCTCACCGCCCTGTTACGCATCACCGACCTCGGCATTGACGCCCGCCGGCCCCTCGGCGCCCGTACGATCGCCGAGGCCGCGCGCTGGCGCACCCGGGAAGAACCTCTCGCCACCGCAACCGCCCGCACCGAGGCGATCCGTCTGGCCAAGCGCGTCCTGGAACTGGACGCCGAGCTCGACCAGAACATGGCGCGCATCAGCGACCTCGTCGAAGCCAGCCCGGCCGCCGGGCTGCTTCAGAAGACCGGTATCGGCCCTGTCACAGCAGCCAGGACTCTCGTCGCGTGGTCTCACCCGGGCCGGATCAACAGCGAGGCCGCCTTCGCCGCGATCGCCGGCGTGAACCCCATCCCCGCATCCTCGGGCAACACCACACGGCACCGACTGAACCGTGGCGGAGACAGGCAACTCAACCGGGCGTTGAATGTCATCGCGATGGTCCGAATGGTCCACGACCCCGACACCCGCGCCTACGTCGACCGCCGACGCGCCGAAGGCAAGACCGACCGTGAGATCCGCCGCATCCTCAAGCGCTACCTCGCCCGTAGCATCTACCGACACCTCAACACCGCACCAACCTCCAAAATTGGGGGTTGACGAGATATAGAAGCTTCATAGAAGCGTCGGGGGAGAAGGGAACTGCCGGTCACCTAAGCCGCCCCACCCACGTGGAAGGAACACAACCATGAGCGACAGGAGGTCCCGCGAGCCCTACTCGGGAATGCCGACGGAGAGGGGCCCGCCTCCTAAACGACTCGCATGCAAAGTACAAGAGACTCGGCGGCGTGCGTGGCGTCGACCGTGAGGACCTCTACCAGCTGCATGCGTACTCCTCGACGTTTGAAGCATCGATCGCAGCGCGGGCCTACCCGGCAACCAGCGCCGACCTTCCAATGGATGAGCGAAACACCCCGTGGCAGACCAGCAACAGGACGCTTTCGTTCCTAACTTTGCCGACCGAGAAGGATCGTTGCGTACCAAAGCTGGCGCAATGGCTCGGGAACTCTGATGCCTTGCGCTGACCCGCCCGGCCAACCAGTCTCCACCGTGTAGAACGCTTCGTCGAGGGTGGGACTTTCTTTCGCCTAGTGTTTAGTCAAACCGATTGAAAAATGGTGTTCATCGATTCAGACGCTTGAATACGCCGGAAGACATAAGTAATCTGCTCGATCCAACCAAAGGAAAATTACATGGCTGAATCTAAACTTGTCCCGCAGAAGCCCACTGGAGCATTCATCGGCGCTAGCTGGGTTGCGTTGCTCATTGGAGTGTCGTCCTACCTCATCGGTCTTTGGAACGCAACGAGCATGGAGCTTAACGAGAAGGGATACTACTTCACGATCCTACTCTTCGGACTGTTCGCGGTAATCTCGATCCAAAAGACGATTCGAGATCGAGCTGAGGATATCCCAGTCACGAATATCTACTACGGCGTGGCATGGTTCTCCGTTATTGCGTCACTTTCGCTACTGGTCATCGGTCTTTGGAATGCGGATATGCTTCTGTCTGAGAAGGGCTTCTACGGTCTCGCCATGCTGATGTCTCTCTTCGGAGCTATCACCGTTCAGAAAAACGTGCGAGACATGGCAGTGTTTGCCGAAGTCGAGAAAACCGAGAACCCAAAGCGAAAGCTCTTCTCGGGTCAGGACATGCCTGCCGCACCGCCTGGGTCTACTAATCGCCCTAGCTCCAATCCGATCCTCGGCAGACCAGAATGAGTTGAGGCTTTTAGGTATCGAGGCTGGTGTGTTTGCAGGCTGGGTTGTTGAGAAGATGATGCCCAACCCAGAAGATCGCCCTCCTAAGCCGGGAGCCGGACCAGCTTGATCTGGCACAACAAAGAAGAGGGACGACCTGCGGTCGTCCCTCTTTCTTATTCAGTTCGAAAGGCTGACCCTCCTCCGCGGCCAAAGTCCTTCTCGCGTGCAGAGCCGCGCGGCGCCTTGGCGAGTCCCCGTGAGGGTCTTCTTCAGAAGGGATGACGACCTCCCTTCCCACATTCGGAGCGGACTTTCGTGATCAGGCCCCGTTGCAGGCTCCAAAGCACCCGGGGTCTGCTGCCAGGACGTACCTGCGGAATGACCACGCCAGCTGTCATTTTCAGAAGCTGACTGCACTGACTTCCCGTGATTTCGGGGTAGTGCAGATGACTTCTGAACACTGGCTGCTCGATACTCCTCTGCACTAACGCCGCTTCTGCTCGATACTCACCTGCATAAAGGTCACTTCGGCCCGGCACTCCGCCGCCCAGTGGCTTAGTGCAGAGGACTCCTGACATTCAGTGCAGACGACTTCTGAAACTGACACTACCGCCACTTTGCTGACGGCCTGACGTCCCGCTATTCGCACTAAATTCAGCGGAAAAACCCCTAAAACACCGGCAAAAGAGCTATCCATTCAGTTGAATGATTGTTAGAATTGGAGTAGCAAGTCAGCCAGCCGAACCTAACTGAGAACGTGTTGGGAAAGGGCTCATTTTGGTGTTCCTGGCTGCCAGGGGCGGCGTCCGGAGGCCGGGGCCAGCCGCCGGGCCATCAGGCCGATCATGGCCCACTTGACCATCGCCTCGGCATGGGCGGGAAGCCGTTCGTAGTCATGGCCCAGGCGGCGGCAGCGGACCAGCCAGGACAGGGTCCGCTCCACCACCCAGCGCCGGGGCAGGACCTCGAAGGTGCGCTGGCCCTCGGGCTTCTTCACGATCTGCACGGTGATCCGCAGCAGGCGGCGGGCCAATTCCACACACCTGCCGGCGTAGCCCCCGTCGGCCCACACCAACACGATCGAGGGCATCTTCATCCGGGCCTTGTCCAGGACCAGGCGCCCGCCGTCACGGTCCTGCAGGCTCGCCGCGGTGACCAGCACGACGACCAGCAGGCCGAGGGTGTCGACAACCACATGCCGCTTCCTGCCGTTGACCTTCTTGCCTGCGTCGTACCCGCGCGATCCCTTGCCCACGGTGTCGGCGCCCTTGACCGACTGGGCGTCGACGATCCCGGCCGAGGCCATCGGGTCCCGCCCGGCCGCATCCCGGGCGGCAGCACGCAGCGCGTCGTGGATCCGGTCGGTCGTGCCGTCTGCGTTCCAGCGTTTGAAGTACCAGTACACGGTGTCCCAGGGCGGAAAGTCATGGGGCATCATCCGCCAGGCGCACCCGGTCCGGTCCACGTACAGGATCGCCTCCACGATCCGCCTGCGTGGATGGACCGCGGGCCGGCCCCCGGTCTTGACCGGGACCATCGGCGCGATCAGCGCCCACTGTTCATCGGTCAGATCCGAAGGATAGGGGCGCGGAGTTGAAGCATCCTTCATATTCCAATGCTGGACCCGTCGCCCGGTTCAGTCACCGGTAAGAGACCGACAACTTTCCCAACACGTTCTAAGAGTGATACGAAACCGAGGACTGAAAATGACTCTCACCATCTACACCAAGCCCGCCGGATGCTTTGGCTGCACCAAGACCAAGCAGAAGTTCGCAGAGGCCGGCATTGCCTTCCATGAAGTGGATGTCACCACCAACCCGGCAGCCTTCGAGTACATCACCGAAGAGCTCGGCTACTCCCAGGTCCCCGTCGTCATCTATGACAAGGACGGCACCGAGAACCACTGGTCCGGCCTGAACCCGGCCAGGATCGATCAGATCATCAGCATCGAAGCAGTCACCGGCCGCGTCCGCGACGCCTGAACAAACCCCCACCGGAACCGCCAGAACGAAACCAGCAGAGAAGGAACGAAACCAATGTCAGGCGAAACCAGCATCACCGTCATCGGCAACCTCACCAACGACCCCGAACTGCGTTTCACCCCGGGAGGATCCGCGGTCGCGAACTTCACCATCGCCTCCACGCCCGGCATGTTCGACCCGGCCTCCAAAGAGTGGGAGGACGGTGAAACTTTGTTCCTGCGTGCCACGGTCTGGCGCGAAGCGGCGGAGTACGCCGCCGCCTCCCTGGCCAAGGGCAGCCGCGTCGTCGCCACCGGCCGGCTCAAGCCCCGGTCGTATGAGACGAAGGCGGGGGAGAAGCGCACTGTGATCGAACTCGAGGTCGACGAGATCGGCCTGTCCCTCCGCTACGCGGCCGTCCCCCCGGGGGTTCACTAAAAGTGAAGGGTCTTCCGGTGCGGACCCGGGTCCGGAGAGTGCGGTAAATGGAGGCATTCACCCGGCGGACGGGTTCGCCATCAGCGCGCGGGAGTACGCCGATGATGACCCCTGGTTCGGTCTGGACGCAAACCCGGGCGGCCGGATTAACACCACGGACCGGGAGGTGTCCGGTGCCTAAAAAGATCGCCGCCTTCACCCCGTACTTCACCGGGGAGGAAGCCGGGCAGGTCCGTGCCGCGTTCCTGGCCGCGGGGCACCTGGAAGGGGATGCGAGCGTGTCGGACTTCATCGTGCGGGCCACCCTGCGGGAAGTGAAGCGGCTGCAACGCAAGCACAACGGCGGCCGGACATGGGAGCCGGTTCCGGCCGGCGGGCTGCGGCGCGGGCAGCGCACGAAAGATGAACTGCTGCACCGGATTGAGGGCTGACCGCCATGGCACGTGACTGTGAGGATGCAGCGGTTGTGCCGGACCCGGAATGCCCCGGAGTACAGTTCCCGCGGATGCTGACGCCCGCCCGGGGGAAGGAGATCCTGAACGTGGGAATGCCGGCCATTTACGCGCTGCTGGCCTCCCAGGATCTGCGCGGTGTACAGCTCGGTGGCCGGCGTGTGTGGCGGGTCAGTGACGAGGACCCCGTCGCGTACCTGGAACGGGCATGTACAGAAACGCAGGACCGTATCGCCGCCGGCACCATGGAGGCCGCGCCCGGCGGGGACGGGGACTAAAAGTACGACCGCGCGGCCGTTCCCTGAAGCTTCCGCCGGCAGCGTTTGTCCGACAGCCGATATTAACCAGCCATGTTCCCACCAGCAGCGTCCAGGGATCGCCACCTGGGTATCAACCAGGACGCCATCAAGGCGCCCGCCGCGGCCACTCCGGACCTCGACTGACCGGCTCCGGGCAGCGCACCCTCCGGGGCTGGAGGGCCGGGACAAGGACGCCATGCCGGGCGCCGCTTCGACCATTGCCAATGCCTGAGCATCACACCCCGGGACGCCCCGGGACGCCCCGGGACGGGCCGGATGACTGGACGCAAAGGCAGCCCCGGGCAGGCACTGGCCGTCACGGAAACGTGGCGGCCATTCCTGCGTCCAGGGGGTCCTGGGAGGCGTGCGGTGTGGTCCGGAGCTGAGACAGCCGGCCCCGTCTTCTGGCGGAACGGGGACGGCTGTGATGGGCCCCGGGGAACGGTCCCGGTTTCTGCTACCCCTGTTCGATGGAAGCTTCCAGGGGGTCCCCGTGGGGCGGGGTGGCGGTGGTGGCTGCGGTGGTGCGTGCGGCTGCCTTGCGGCGGCGGCCGGCCGCGGCGGGTTCGAGTCCGAGTTTTTTGAGTTCCTCGGCGCTCCAGCCGTCTTTGGTGGCGCGCACGTAGGCGCGGTTGGCGTGGCGTTCGGCGTTGGTGAGTTGTTCTGTCAGGTCGGCCACGCGCTGGCGTGCGGTGACCAGGTCGGTGACGGATTCGATGCGGGAGTCCAGCAGTGCGCGGGCCTGGTTGCGGGTGGATTCAATGTCGTGGTTTGCCATGGTCCAACCCTAGCTTCCGGCCGGGACGTTCCGGCGGCACCGGGAGCCGGGTCCGTGACCGGGAAGCCCGTGCAGGTGCGCGTTGGCCGGGTCCGCCAGCCAGTCGGCGAGGTCGCCGGTGTAGTACCCGATGCTGCGCGGTGTGAGCTGGAAGTATTCGGGTCCGATGCCGTGCCGGCGCCAGCGGCGCAGCCGCGCCACAGGGATGCCGTATTCGCGTTTCACAGTGGTCGGTGAGATGAGAGCCATGACTGTACCTTTCGCTTGCCCACAGCCGAAGTTCCTTTCGGCACGCCCGAAAGCACTGGGCCGGTGAGGGAATTGGCCAGTCGGAGGCGCCGGAGCGTGGAATACCGGAGCGGAGCGAGGATATGCCGCGAAAGCCGGCGGTGCAGACTTGCCAAGGAAGGACCGGGCAGTAGCCTGACCAGCCGAAACGGAACGACGCAGTCGTTTTCCAGCGAGCACCGCGCGCAGCGTCCGCATCTTTCATGCCCACCCCGCGCACAGGAGCGGCAAAGCAGAAACCACGACCCGTCCGGAGCAAGCTATACGTTTACACGGGTGTAAATGGCGTGTCGCTCACGGCCCGGTGGTTGTTTGCTTGGCACACTGGCTTGTGTGGTCCCCGGGTTTCGGGGTCGCTGCGCTGGGCTGTTAAGGGATGGGGGAGTGCGTGTCTGAGGAGAGTGCGCCGCGTTCCCGGATTTCCAAGCGACGCCGGGAGAACAAGCCTGCCGGGTCCAAGAAGCGCCGTGACTTGTGGGTCACCGTCGAGGAAGAAGCCGCCCTGGTTGCCCGTGCTGTCCGGGAGAAGGTCACGGTCCCGAACCTGCTTATCACCGCAGCTTTATCGGAGGGGTCGGAGACGCCGACGGAGCGTAAGGCCGTGATGGCTGAACTGATGTCTATCCATACGTTGTTGGCGCGAGTGTCGAACAACGTGAACCAGATCGCCCGGCACGCCAACGCGGGGGATGAATTCCCGCAGGACGCACGCGCAGTTCTCGGGTATGTGCGCGAAGTGGCGATGCGGATTGACCGGACGATTGAGGGGCTGATGTAGGACATGATGCCGAACATTACCCGCGGGTCCCGGATGTCAGGTCTCCTGGTGTACCTGGCCTCCACCGATGCGGATAAGACGAAGAACTCCCACACCGACCCGCACCTGGTGGCAGGGGACGCGGCGATCATGGCCTGGTACGACGACGGGGTCCTGGACCGCGACGACGCGGTCGCGATTGCGAGGCACTTGGACCAGCCCCGCAAGGCCTTCGGCGTTGAGGTCTTGCAGAAGGATTTCCGCTGGGACCCCGTCAGAAAGGAACGCGTACCGAACGGGTACAAGGCCGCCGATGTGTGGCACTGCTCGTTGAGCCTGCGCGCCGAGGAGGGTGCCCTGACGGACCAGCAGTGGGGCGATATCGCCAATGACTTCGTGGACGCCATGGGCTTCACCGGGGCCGGCGGGAAAGCGCAGTGCCGGTGGGTTGCGGTCAACCACGGCACGAGTGAGAACGGCAACCACCACGTTCACCTTGCCGTGTCCCTGGTCCGTGAGGACGGGACCAAGGCCTCCACCCATGGTGACTACAAAAGGGCGCAGCAGACCTGCCGGGAACTGGAAACGAAGTACGGCCTCGAAGAGCTCTCCTCCGTGCACGCGACCCGTGGTTATGACCGGGCCGAGAAGGCCACCGCGGTCCGTGATGACCGCGAAATGCACCGGTCATCCCTGGCGCGGAAAGTCCGCGCCAGCGCCAGCTCCTCGGCGACCGAGGCGGAGTTCGTCCGCCGCGCCCGTGACACCGGATTGTTGGTCCGGCCCCGCTACGCGAAGAACACCACGGACGTCATCGTCGGGTACTCCGTCGCCGAACGCCCCAAACAGGGTGAGCGGCCGATCTGGTTCGGCGGCGGCACCCTCGCATCAGACCTGAAGCTCGGTGCCCTGCGCGAGGAATGGCCGGACTCCCCGCATCTGGCAACGGAGGCCGCGGCGGAATGGAACGCCGCTGCCCGCAACAAACGCACGGTCTCCAGGACCGGCCCCGAGAACGCAACGCCACCGGCGGAAGCATGGGTGCAGTACACCCGGAACGCCACGGCACTGGCGGACCAGCTCCGCACGATTCCGCGGGATGATCACGCGACCTGGGCGAAAGCAGCGCGGGAAGTATCGGGGGCATTCGCGGCCTGGTCTTACCGGCTGGAGCCAACGCCCGGGCCGCTGGCCGCCACCGCCGCTGAACTGTCCCGCACCGCCCAGCTGCGGGCTCCCCGGCAGCACGGCAAACCCGTCGCGCTGCCGTCCATTGCGGGGACGGCGATGTTGTTCATGGCCGCGTCGAGCAAGAGTAAGACTGCAGCACAGACTGCACTCATGGTGCAGCTGATCAACACCGCCTTTGCGGTGTATGAAATGCACGCCCAGTCCGGCCGGACGCGCGAAGCGCAGCGCATCCGCTCAGTGGTGGAGAACCAGCTGGCCCCGTTCACCGGAACCATGCCGAAGGCTGTACCAGTAGGGGCTGCACAGCAGCCCTCTGCAGAGGCCGCAGCGCCGCCCCGGGCGATCGACATTGCCCGGCGCGGCATGGTGCCGATCCGTCCGGGATCCGCGGTGCCGACGACGCTCACGCCGGCAACGCCGGCCAGGACCTACCAGCCCGGCCGACGCGACTCAGGGCCGGGCCTCGATCGATAAAGACCACCACCAACTGCAAGGGGAACAGCATGAGTGAATCAGATGGAATGGATGACGTCCTGGACGGCGGACTGCGGCAGTCGCTGCTGGTCGCCTCACGTGTTGCGGAGACCTTGGCCCGACGCCGGCAGGAAGCTCAGCGGCAGCAGGAACACCAGGACGCCCAGGTGGCGCACGAAGCGCAGGCACGCCTCGCCGCTGAACGCAGCGCGGCCCACGCGGCGCTGGCACCGGTGGAGAAGGATCAGTGGTGGGACAAGGCACAGCCCAACGACATCGCCACGGCACACGCCGTAGCGACAAGCTGGAAGGACCACGACCCGGCCGCCCTGGCAGCCTCGGAAAAAATCCGGCAGGAAGTCCTTGCCCGGTACGGCATCGACACCCACGACGTCGGCGCGGACGCCGCATACCTTGAATCGGGCATCGAAACGATCAGCGCAGAGCAGGCCCGACGCGCCGCGGCCGCCGAACACCGGAAGGGCATGGCTCTCATCGCGGCCGCCCAGGTCGAAGAACTCCGGATGAAGGCAGAGAAGTTGGCGCCGGAAATCGCACGGCACGACGTTCCCTTCGAGTATCTGAGCAACCCGGTCATGGTCCAGACGTTGCAGGCAGCACAGGATGCCAGGACCCCGGTAGCCATCGAAGCGGCCGATGCCGCCGTGAAGGAACGCCTGTACCTGATCGGCAAAGACGGTGTAAACGGTCCCACCATCGACCAGCTGCGGGAAGAAACCACAGCGAATTTCAATGGGGCCGGCGAAGACCACTTCAAGGACGCCGCCTTCGTGGATGCCGCCAAGGACTGGCATGAAGCGAAGCTCCTGGCGGAGGGCGGCTTTACAGGCACCCAGGAGCAGCCGCTGGAGCAACGCTATGCCCGCACCGAAGCCGAACTCTTTGCCCGCATCGAAGGCATGGGGCGCGAGCTCGAAAACCGTGTCACCGGCGGCGACAGCGCACGGGCCAACGACCAAAGGGAAAAGGCCGAGACCGCCGCCGCAGCGGAGTATGGCTCCGCCGGCCATCACCAAGCTTTCGCAGCGTCCCTGGCCGGCACCGCAAGCGAGGAACAGGTGAAGGGCAGGCTCGCAGCCGCCAGGGGTGAAGGAACGCACCCCAGCGCAGCACTCGCCCCCGGCAAAGGCCCAGCGAAGGCGCGGAAGACCAGCTCCGGCGCCACACTGGGGGCGCAGAAATCAAAAAGCGGTCCCAGCCGCTAGGGCTGCCGCTTCACAGCAGCTGCCGTGCGAGCCTGAGTCTGATCGATAGGATCGAACCCATGACAGACGCCCGCGACCTCGCCCTCCCCACCGGCTACTCCGACCTCCTCGGCGATCTCCAGGACCGGGTCCGGGCCACACGCACCAAGGCACTGCGGACCGTCAACACCCAGCTGATCGAGCTGTACTGGTCCATCGGGCAGGCAGTGCGTGTACAGCAGGAGCAGCAGGGGTGGGGGAGCCAGGTCATCAGACGTCTCTCCGAGGACCTTCGTAAGGAGTTTCCGGATATGAAGGGGCTCTCAGCCCGCAACATCCAGTACATGACGACATTCGCCGGAACTTGGGCCGAGGGACCAATTGCGCAGCAGCCTGCTGCGCCATTGCCCTGGGGCCACATCATGGTCCTCCTGGACAAAAAACTCGGTCCCGCCGCCACCCACTCCTACGCCGCCGCAGCGGTGGAGTACGGCTGGTCCCGGAACGTGCTGCTGAACATGATCATGAACAAGACCCTGGAACGCACCGGGGCCGCGCCATCGAACTTTGCGCAGCAGCTTGCTGCGCAGGATTCCGAGCTGGCCCAGCAGGTCGCCAAAGACCCCTACAACTTCGAATTCCTGGGCCTGTCCCGCGAGGTCGCCGAACGTGACCTTGAGCAGGCCCTCATGGACCGCATCACCGACACCCTGCGGGAAATGGGGCCGGGTTTCGCGTTCGTCGGCCGGCAGGTCCACTTCGACGTCGGAGGCGACGACTTCTACCTCGACCTGCTCTTTTTCCACGTCGAGCAGCTCCGCTACTACGTCATCGAGCTGAAGACCGGCAAGTTCCAGCCCGAATACGCCGGGAAGCTGAACTTCTACATTGCCCTGGTCGATGACAGGCTCCGCCGCGAAGCCCACGCCGACACTGTCGGCATCCTGATCTGCGGCAGCAAGAACGAGCACACCGTCCGCTACAGCCTGGGACGGGCCACCTCGCCCATGGCCGTGGCATCCTATACCTACGACGCCCTGCCGGCGGAGGTCCGCAATGAACTGCCCGACGCCGGCCGGCTCACCGCGGCCCTGGACTGGACCGAGGACACGGAAGACTGACGACCGCGGCGGCAATGGGTACTTCGGGGACGGCGCTTTGGCACGTTGTCCGTCCGCATCCCCGGTCAAGGGGGCAGGACAAATTGCCGGGCTCCGGGCGCGGCCGGCCGGTTCCCCTCGGGGAATACCGGGGCCATGGTGTGCGTTGCAGTTCCGTCAGAGAAGAACACCAGAAAAGAGAATCACCGCAGTGGCAGCCGATTACGACGAAGTACGTTCCGACGTCAAGGAATCCCAGGACCGCTCCCTGGAGGCGCTGCAATCCGCCAACGCCCCGGATGCCCGCAGCGTCGTCCGCGACCTCGACGAATCCGACGCCCTGGATGACGCCATGACCCCCCGGCGGGGAGTTTGTCGCCGAGGAACTGATCGTTCAGGTGATTCCCCAGGCCGAGGACGAGTTCACCTGTTACTCCTGTTTCCTGGTCCGGCACCGGTCCCAGCTCGCGCGCGAAAAGAACGGCCACTCGTACTGCAGCGAGTGTGAAGGCTAACGCGCAGCCCCTCCCCATCCCGGAACCAATAGCAGCCTCCACGGCGTGACACAGCCCGCAGGCCAGGCATCCCGACCGGGGGAGCGGATCAGCGGGCGTAAGGGGCAACGTGCCTTTCATCGTTGAAAGGTTCGAACCAGTGCTCCAGTGCCATGGGGGCGAGCCGGAGCTGCTGGTTCAATCGTTCATCGTGCTGGAAACCGTCGAGCGATCTGTCGTACAGCATGTCGCTGTCGGTGTCTTCGAGCATCCTGTCGGTGAGGATGCCCCGCCAGCCCGGGTCAAGGTCCAGGTCGTGGGTGTCTGCGGTGATCTCGACCTGGTCCAGGAGGCACCGTACGGCCAGCTCCTGGGCCACGCAGCTCGGCGGCGTCCAGCCGGCGGCCAGTTTCATGGTCATGTCAGCGGCTACGACCAGGAAACGCCGGGCAAAGAGTCCGTTGTACTTTTCCGCGTACTGCGGCGGCAGGCCCGAGAGAACCCAGGTCCCGGTGATGTCTTCGCGCGTGATCGACTCTTTTTCCTGCAGCGTGTGGATGTCCTGAAACAGCTCATCGATGAGAATCACGGAGGCATGCCAGATGGCACCGGCCAGCAGGCGGGCGCGGCCCAGACTCCGCCGGCGGTCCTCTGCCGGAATACGGGCCATCCAGTCCAGCGTTTCGGAATCCAATCCGGCCAGGTCCTCGTCCGACAGATTCCGGCGATCCGGAATGTAGCCGAGGTCTTCCAGGCTCAGGCCCTGCAGGCGATCGGCGTCGGCGTCCAGTCCGGCAATGATCAGCTCGCGTTCCTTGTCCATGCAGCAGATGCTATCCTGACCGCCGATGCAACGCTTTACTCCTGTGGACCAGGGAGAGGCGGGTGGACACAGCAAATGGTTTAGTTGAACCTTCAACTAAATTAGCTTACATAACGACGGCTATCGGCACCCAAAGTACCGGAGTAGAAGTAGCTGCGACTCTCGGCGCCTCGGCGGCCAGCTGACGCCTTTGCGCGTTTCAGGATCCTAACGCTGACGAGGTGCGTCGAAGAGAACTTCAGCATGGCAGGGAGACCGACGCGCTTCCGGAGGGGGTAATTATGGCTTGCAGTGAATATGACCTGCATGCCATAATTAGTACATGATTCTCTTCTGGCCGGACAGTTTCGATGAGCAACTCGATCGGTTGGAAGAGAAGGCTGACGCAGGAGACGAGCGGGCCGAGCTTGTCTTGGATTACACCATTGCGGCGATGGACTATTTGCGAGGGCTGCCTGAGCCGCCCACGGAGGACTCCCTGCGCCTGAAAGAAGTGCGGCAATCAGGCCGTCATCAGGTGTGGAGGGTCGCTCACCCCTTTCATGCCGGCATTGCAGTTCGTGTTATTTGCTGGTTCCCGCCGGGGCAGGCGACGGCGGTTGTGGCTCTGTTCTCCGGGGATAAGGCCAATATCGGGGACATTTTCTACGACAGCGTGGGGTCGCGTGCTGATCAGATAGTTGATCTGTGGGTAGCTGGACAAGAAGACTAAATTTAATAAACCTCAAGTAATTCAAATATAAATTAATCTAAGAATACAATCTAAGAAATGTAAATCTAGTAAAAGAATGAGTTGATCCTGATGGCGATTAGGGGCTTTAAGGAAGGCAACGACAGGCTTGACCGGATGCTTAAGCGTCCAGGTGCTGCGGAACGCGTAGCGCGAATCCAAGAAGAATCTGTGCGCGCTGAGCGCGTCCATGCGATGAATCTAGCGATGATTCGTAAAGCTGGGGATTTGACCCAGACGGATCTGGCAGAGCGCCTAGGTGTGAATCAAAGTGTCATCTCCAAGACCGAGCGTCAGCATGACATGCTTCTATCCACGCTGCTTGAGTATCTAACTGCCGCTGGTGCCGACGAAGCGAAGGTCGTCGTTAAAGTCCGTGGTCAAGAGGTTGAGTTGGACCTCAGGACGATACAACGTCACTAAAGGAACTCGTCTAACAACATATAGAGGTGAAATGCGGTTTTCGAAAGAGTTTGATCTCGCTCTAACGAGCAAAGACGATTGGTTCGACACCATACCGACGCAGGACAGTCCTCTATACGTAGACCCCTATCTCATCTTTGATGATCCTGATCCATTTTGGTCCGAATCGTATGATCACGTCGTTTCCTTCTTCGAACTCGCTGCTGACCTTGTTCTCAAGTCCGGCGGCCAAGAAGATACGCCCGCGTGGAGGAAAGCAGAACGTCTGCTCCATTTTCCAGAGCCTAAGGAGTTTGCTCTCGGCTTGGCGATGGCAAGTCCGGCCGGCTCGGGAACCGGGAAAATGTTTGCGAGAAGGATCGCTACGACGCTTGGCTTGGTTGGCAAGGAGGCTGTGAAGGACCTTTCCTCGATTGCGGGTTTTGCTCTCTTCTGCGAGGGCTTCGGGCGAGACCGTACCAGCGATGTACTCTGCAACATCCTCAAGGCGAAATTTATTGCCTATACACAAGAAGTTGCCGCAAGGCATGACATCCCAATGTCCAAAGTTGAGGTGGTTCATGCCGCCTCGGATCTGAAGAGAGGGAGTTGGTCCGATCTTAAAGTCGACCTGCCAGTGGCCAGTGGTGCGGGGGGAGTCATCCTTACTCCTCGGCGCTTTTTAAAAGACATACCTCGAGTAACACCAGACGGCTTCTGGGACTGGGCAGAGCATGCTGAGTTTGCTGCGCTTAGAGACGATTTGAACTTTGATCTTTCCGTGAGCTTGACGAAATCGCAGAAGGTCGAAGCCGCGAGGAAGGTGGCGAATACACGGCCAGATATTGCCATCAGCTACTTGCAGAAAGAAGCTTCCCGAGCCCACGCGCCCTACGACGTCGAGAGGGATCCCCAGGGCCTGGTCTACTGGTACGAGTCCGGGCAAAAGCTGGCCGCTCTCGCAGATGTATCTGCGTTGAAGGCAGGCCTGCCTTGCGACGACATCGGTTTTCAGGCATGGGTGAAGACATTGGCTGCTACCTTCCAGTATGCTGTCGAAGAAAGTGATGGATGGCGTCTTCTTTGGAATGACGACTACAGAGCGCATCGTCCTGAGAAGATCTGCCAGGCGGTGGCCGGCATGATGTGGCGATCAGAATGTCAGGCAGCGGGTGTGGACTTGAGTCGTGAAGTGGACATGGGCAGGGGCCCTGTGGACTTCAAATTTTCGAAGGGGTGGACTCGGCGCGCCCTGCTTGAAGTCAAGTACATAGGGAGTACAAAGTTCTTTTCTGGCGCTGAAAAGCAGTTGCCACAGTATCTGCAGACTGAGGGTATTTCTTTTGGCATTTACCTTGCGGTCGGATTCACTGACGGCGACTTTAGACCTGAGCGACTCAAGCGAGTAACGGATACCTGTACTGCCTTGTCTGCCGCGAAAGGGGTAACAATCAAGCCTCTTTTCGTCGACGCCCGTGTCGAAAATAAGAAATCTGCATCGACTCTTTAGGAAAGCACATGCCAACATTCCAGATCACATATGCTTCAAATGCGCTCCGCGAACGGCTCCCTGAAACCATTGAGGCTGATGACTATCATCAGAGCGGCGGATTCTTCATTTTTGTATCGAATGATGAGGATCCCTTGTCGTTGTCAACAGTCAAACATCGCTTGGCTGCAAAGACCGTACTGCACATCGAACGTATGGGATGACACCGAAAGCCTCGCTAGGAAGGACCTTCCATTGCGGGAGCGTTCTCCGGAACAGGTCGGAGGCGAATGTCCGGTCTCAGTGAAGTTGGCAACGCTCACGTGGGGTTGCCAAGTTGACTGAGACAGAGACAGGACACCGGACAAGATAAAAGAAGGATTGAGTTGAAGCTTCAACTAAAATAGCTTACATAAGATCCGTTATCGGCGTTAGAGTGGGACGAGTAGAAGTGGATGAGATAACTCGTCTCAACCTTGCGGATCGAAACTATTTGCCTGCTTGCTGCAGAGCAGTTCCGTCGAGCAACCGCACGTGGTCGTCGGCCAGACATTCGTAGATCAGCCCAGGGGGAATACGGGCGCTTATTTCGACCTTGTATGACCGAGGACAGTACCAGGTAACTAGTACCCCAGGCGGTTCGCCTGTAGGTATTTCCGCTACGAGCCGGTTCTGCCTTCCGATTCCCGCGGAAATAGTTTTGACCAATTCATTGCCGCTGGGAGACATGGGCTTCATGAGAGAGTCACAGCCGGTGGGGTCCTGAAGCCCCCTGGGTGACGGCGTCGTCCGGCCCTACGTCAAAACCCTCCGACCTCTCAAAGAGCCGCCGTGGTTCGGCCCCCTCTGAATCGAGCCACAGCACCCGGTCGTCCCCCGTAACGGCGTCGACAGTTCCGTGCCGTACGACTTCGCCGTGAAGCCGGATTACCACTCGTTGACCAACGAGGGGATGCCACGCGCGCTGCAAGTGAAATGCCACTTATGCCCTCACCTCTACCTGATGGACCCGTGCCCGGCCCCGGAGGGATTCACCCCGAGGCAAGTCACAGGACATGGATTACACGGATACCAGGTCCTGCCAGGAGGCAAGCTCGAGCCCGTGGGCGTCGCTGACGGACTTGTGGGCGACCCTGCCTGCGGCCACATTGAGGCCTGCCGCAAGGACCGGATCCTGCGCCAGCGCGGTCTTGACACCCTTGTTCGCCAAAGCGACAGCGTAGGGGAGGGTGACGTTGGTGAGGGCATAGGTGGAGGTGTTTGGAACCGCCCCCGGCATGTTGGCCACACAGTAGAAAACGCAGTTGTGCACCTGGAAAGTAGGGGACTCATGCGTGGTGGGACGGCTGTCTTCGAAGCAGCCTCCCTGATCGACTGCGATGTCAACCAGCACACTTCCCGGTTTCATTCGGGAGACCAGTTCGTTACTGACAAGCTTGGGGGCTTTTGCCCCCGGAATGAGCACAGAGCCAATCACCAGGTCGGATTCGACTACTGAGCGTTCGATTTCATAGCCGTTGGAAGCCACTGTCTGGAGACGGCCCCCGTACTGGGCATCCAGTTCCCGCAACCGACTGACATTGATGTCCAGGATGGTGACGTTCGCGCCCAGGCCCAGCGCCATGGCGGCGGCGTTGGTGCCTGCGACACCTGCACCGAGGACGGTCACCTTCGCCGGCCGCACGCCCGGTACGCCGCCGAGCAGAACACCTTTGCCTCCTGCAGGTGCCATGAGTGAGTTCGCGCCCACCTGGACGGCGAGCCTGCCTGCCACCTCGCTCATAGGCGCAAGCAGGGGCAGGAACCGTCCGGTTTGAACGGTTTCGTAGGCGACGGCCGTGACGCCGGATGAAAGGAGGGCTTCGGTCAGATCAGGCTCAGCAGCCAGGTGGAGGTACGTGAAAAGTGTGAGACCCTGGCGAAAATGACGGTACTCCGCCGCTACAGGCTCCTTGACCTTGAGGACCATGTCTGCGCGGCCCCAGAGCGCGTCGATGTCCTGGACAATCTCAGCGCCGGCGAGCACATACTCCTGATCCAGAATGCCGGAGCCTTCACCCGCGCCGGTCTGGACGAGGATCTCGTGGCCGTTGGCCTTCAGCTCGTGCACGCCAGCAGCAGTGATGGCCACGCGGAACTCATTGTTTTTAATTTCTTTGGGAACGGAGATGATCATGCCGATGCTTTCTGAGAGTGGAAAGTGGTTGGAAGACAACGACGGGTTCGGTGTCTCATGGCGTGTATCGCTCACCTCACCGTGAAAGATTGACGAGTCTTCAGGCGCTACTCTTCCACCTAGATTACGGCTCAGTCCAATACCAAAGGGTCCTTGACTGATGTCAAACAAATCATCAATGAGGGCGGCGGGCGGCGGGAACGCTGCGATCTGGCCATTTATGATTGGTTCCACATTAATTGTTTCAGGTTTGGTATTTGTTTGTCATCGATGCACAGAGGAAGCTGGTGTGGGGGGCAGCACATGCGCAGCGGACATGGGCCGTTCTACAACGCAGTCGCGTTCTATGCCTGCTCGTGGGGAAGCTAGTGCCAGCCGCGCTGAGCTGCACGCCAATATCTATAGGAGAAGAAATGTCAAGACAGCAGGCTCTGTGGAGCGCCCAAGCTCACATGCCAACCGTGCTCGCCAACGAACCAACGGTGATTGTCGAGGCCCATGGGGCTTATATCACGACTGACAAAGGCGAACGTTACCTCGATGGGGCTGGCGGGCTTTGGTATGCCAACGTGGGCCACGGCCGTGAGGAAATCGCCGAGGTGGCAGCGGCGCAGATGAAAAAGTTGGAAACCTGGCACGTATTCGGCCGTTACCTCAACGACCGCGCAGTTGAACTGGCAGAAAAGATCGCAGCTCTTGCGCCTATCGTCGACCCGAAGGTCATCCTCACGAGTGGTGGGTCCGATTCCGTCGACATGGCATTGAAACTGGCCCGGCGGCACTGGCAGTTGCAAGAGAAGTTTGAAAAGTTGACTATCGTCAGCCGGCACAACAGCTATCACGGTCTTCATGCCTTTGGGACCAGCGTCGCGGGCCTCGAATTCAATAGGGTTGGCCATGGACCCGGTCCGCTCATCCCAGACACACTCCTCGTTGATCCCTTCGACATCGACCTGGTTGAGAAAACCATCCGGGATTTCGGCGGCGAACGCATTGCCGCTTTCATCGCAGAGCCAGTAATGGGCACAGGCGGTCTTGTGCCTCCACCAGCCGGCTACTTTAAAAGGATCAAGGAACTCGCGGCGGAGTATGACTTCTTGGTTGTGGCCGATGAAGTGATTACCGGATTCGGGCGTCTCGGTACATGGTTCGCATCCGAGCGATTCGATATTCAGCCCGACATGATCACCTTTGCCAAGGGCATCACGTCCGGTTACATGCCGCTGGGCGGCGTGCTCGTCGCCCCGAAGATTTGGAAGCAGTTCTTCGAGGGTCAGGACGCTCCGATTCTGCATCAGGGGCTCACCTATTCCGGCCACGCCACGGCTGCGGCCGTTGCGCTCAAGAACCTTGAAATCCTTGAACGGGAGGATCTTCTCGGACGGGTCCGTTCGCTCGAACCCATCCTGGCCCAGGAGTTGGAGTCGCTCCGCGGCACCCCGGGCGTCCAGGACGTTCGCTACGTTGGCCTGATGGGCGGCGTTGATCTTGCACCCGGTATCTCCGGCGTAGAAGTGGTGGCGGAGATGGAACGCCGCGGTGTCCACCTGAGGAACCTTCCGAATGACATCCTCATGATCTCACCTCCGTTTATCGTGACGCAGGACGAGCTCAGGCTCATTGTGAGCACTATTCGCGACTCGCTTTCCACAGTCCTGAGTCGGCACTGATTCTGGGGAATTCCCCTAGGCCAACCTAGCCAGGTTGGCCTAGGGCCTCGCGCACTAAGGCCCCGTTTCAAGCATCAGGACTTGCGTGCCAGTGGTACCGCAGCCAGTAATAAGGGGCCCGGAAACCTGTGGAAAATATCGCTGCCACAACCTGCCTTCGATCATTGTCAGATTAACCGCACATTTACTTCAAGGGAGAAGTTTCGTTGATACCACCTCAGAAGAAGGGGTCTGGCGCTCGTCGGGCCGCCTTAGGCTCATTTATAGGTACCACCGTAGAATGGTATGACTTTTACGTATATTCCACTGCGGCAGCCCTCGTGTTCGGGACGGTCTTTTTCCCCGATACAGGGGATAGGCTGACCGGCATCGTAGCTTCTTTTGCCACCTTGGCTGTTGGGTTTTTCGCGCGGCCCTTGGGGGGAATCGTTTTCGGCCACATTGGAGATCGCTTTGGCCGGAAGAACACCCTCGTAATCACCCTGACGATGATGGGCATCGCCACCCTTCTGATCGGTTTCCTGCCTACTTATGCTCAGGTAGGTTCGTTGGCCCCTGTACTGCTTGTCATCCTGCGCTTCATCCAGGGATTGGCTGTAGGAGGCGAATGGGGTGGGGCAGTACTGATGGCAGTCGAGCACGCTCCGGAAGAAAAGAAAACCTTCTACGGAGGCATCGTCCAAGCAGGCAACCCTGCAGGCGCCCTGCTCGCCACCGGGGCATTCAGCATTCTGACGTTGAACGGCAAAGAGTTCCTGCTCGAGTGGGGGTGGCGCCTGCCATTCCTCGCTTCCGCCCTGCTAATTCTGGTCGGAATTCTTATTCGCATTGGTGTCCAGGAATCCCCGGTCTACGAGAAAGCAGAACGGAGCAATGCCACCGGCCAGCAAAAATCGCCACTCCGGGAAGCGGTCGGCAAGAACTGGCGCACGATCCTCCTGGGGATTGGAACTCTGCCGGCGGTTATCGGTGGCTAATACCTTGTAACTACCTTCGTTACGGCATATGCCACAGGACCGGAGATCGGTGCCTCAGAGACATTGATCCTGAGCGCACTGTCTGCCGCCTCCCTTGTTGAACTTGCGTTCACCTTCATCGCCGCACATTTCGGAGACCGATTTGGAAGAATCCGGGTTGTAAAATTTGGGGTTATCGGCATGGCGATCTTGGCGGTACCGCAGTTTCTCGTCTTCGACTGGGGAAATGAAACCGCGATCTTTGCCGTGTTTATACTCATGCGTGTCGCGATATCCAGTATTTACGGGCCCGCAGCCACCATGCTGGCCCAAATGTTTCCGCCAACTGCGCGCTACACGAGTGTTTCGCTTTCCTATCAAACGGCTGGTGCAATCTTCGGTGGACTTTCACCTCTCGTCTCGGCGATGCTGCTCCAGGCAACCGGGAGTATCTGGCCGGTTATCTTGTTGCTGCTTGCGATGTGCGCACTCAACTTCATTTGTGTAGCAGTTGCGCCGCAGAGGAACGATGCGGAAGACCTTGCCCGAGAAGTCGAACCAGCACACCAGTAACCAATCTCGGCCGTGGATCGGTGGTTTTGTTCCTAGTGACAGCCCCGTATTGAGGCACGGATAAATGGGGCCCGCGGTCTGCACGGTGACCGCGGGCCCTCGCCAGTGCACTCGAACAGTCGCTGCGGATGTGGCGGCCGCTTTTCCAAGTGGCCGCCACTCCCATGCACCAGCCCATCATGGAATCGTGGACCGCAATCGCGACGCGGTCCCCGCCAAGCTAAGCCAACGCAACCCCGACGAGCTATCCGAAGCCATCCCCTGTTGGACGCATTCCACGACCCGAAATGGGGCCCTTCGCAGTTAAGCATGGTTGGGCTGGAGGCCCGGCAGAGGCACTGGCGGTCGGTGTTGTTTAGACCGAAGACCGGGCCACCGGGGCGCGGAGAACGTGGCCTTGGAAGTTGCCGTTTCGTATTTGGCCGTGTTGACCGGGAGGTGCGCCCGGGCTTGCAGAGCCGTAGATCGTCCGCGCCGCAGGCCCATTCCGGTGGCGGACGGTGTGCCTGCGGCGCGGATGATCTGCAGCGGGACGAACCCGCCCGGAACTCCCCTTGGCGTACCGGGAGCACGTCGCGAAAGGACCACGGACCCTGAACAACCCGAAGGACAGACCGATGACCACTAATTCCTCCCGTCTGCCCCTCACCGCCACCTACCGGGGCGCCGGAAGGAAGCGTTCGCGCACCCATCGCGGGACGAGTCCCAAGCCCTGATCCAACCGTTGATCCTCGAAATTTCCGGCAGGATCAGCCGCCGGGTTGCGCTCCTGGAGGCGTCATCGAGTGACCCGGCTCAAGGCTCCGAGGACCTGGCCGCCCTCGCATGGATCCGGCAATCCCTAGAAGATATTGAAGCCACCATCCTTGGACTGTCGGAAGCAAATCGCCGCCGTTCTCCAGCGTCCCCGAATCCGGCCCCTTCTTCTGCCGGAAGCCTGGTCTCCTAAGTTCCGCCGGACCGGCCGCCCGCCTGGATTTCAGCCCGGACCATGCCGGCAGGCTGCCGCTCCTCCCCACGACGCCAGAACATCTGGCGTGTCCGAAGTACTCATCACCGCCCTGAGAATAAGGACTCATCACCATGCACGCACCACCCGAACGTCTCCTCATCGCCGTCCACACCCGAAAAGAACTGGACGCCGCCCTGGATAAAGCGGTGGATTTCCTGAAGCCGGCGGCGGTAGCTGAACAAGTCGGCATCTCTGTCACGCGGCTGGCACCGGGCCGCTATGAAGCGCGCCTGGACAGCAACGTTCCCCCGGGCGTGACACTCGAAAAGTGGGGGAACGAGCCGCGATGAACGGACGGCAGAGGGATCTCTCCGGCGCGCCGGCCGGCAGCGTGTTTAATCTGCTCTGTCCCGCTGCCCGCCGGGCCGGGTGCTCGCTGCGCACGGCGGCTCTGAACGCCGGGCCGGGGAGAACCGGGTTGAAAGAGTCGCTGACGGAATGCGAAATCGACATCTTCCTGTCCCTGGTCCGCGGCGACCGCGTCGTTGTGAGGGATCACGAAACCGGGGCACTGTGGGGCGGCTGGATTGACATGACGTTTTCCGACCACGGATTCATCTGGGTGATCACCGACGTCGGTGAGCGGAAGCTGCTCGACATCGGCGTGCACACGCTCTGGCGGCCGGAGGAGTCCGGAGCGTGTGGCAGCGTTCGCCGGGAAGCCGGTCGCCTTGAGGACGACAGGGCTCTGACCACTGACATCAGCCCCGGCAACTAGAATACGGTGCTGAGCCTGTTCCTTGCCCGGTCCAAGAGCGTGTTCCCGGCCCGCAGGAGCAGCCGCTGCCGGAGGCCATCACCACCGTGTGGGAACCCGCCGTGGTCCAGACCTGCATTGTTCACCTGATCCGCAACACCTTCCGCTATGCTGCCCGGCAGTACTGGGATGAAATGTCCCGGGATCTGCGCCCGGTCTACACCGCGCCCTCCGAAGCCGCGGCGAAGGAACGCTTCGGGGAGTTTTCCGGCAAATGGGGCAGGCAGTACCCGGCGATCACCCGGCTGTGGGAAACGCCTGGAGCGAGTTCGTGCCGTTCCTGGACTACGACGTGGAAATCCGCCGGGTCATCTGCAGCACCAACGCCATCGAATCCGTCAACGCCCGCTACCGGCGCGCGGTCCGGGCCCGGGGACATTTCCCCACCGGGTAGGAGGCCCTGAAATGCCCCTACCTGGCCACCCGGGCACTGGACCCCACCGGCAAAGGCAGGGCACGATGGGCCACACGATGGAAGCCGGCACTGAACGCCTTCGCTTTTCCCCTTCGAAGGAAGAATCAACTAAATGCCAACCGCGGATCCACCGTTAAACAGACACTCCCGAGTTCACCGACCCCATAGTAGAAATATGGCAGGCGAACACTTAGGCTCCCGGCAGTTCTTGAGGCAAAACCTCTTCCGCCAGGCTGAGGATGGTTTTGAGTCCGGGATTTTGCGAGTCCGTCTTCCAAGCCATCCGTAGTTGTACGCCGTCGATCTCGTCGGAAACAGGGATGAATGAAACTCCATGGTGATCGGTATTCTCCGCCACGGAGGAGATGGTGAGCATTGTCCCTACCTCTGCTGAGACAAGCGCCAGTCCGGTGTACGAGTCCGGGGCTTCTTGAACAATGCGGGGCTCGAATCCCGCTGCATGGCAGAGGCGGAAAAGGCGGTCCGTGAGGACCGACCCGGGATGGGCTGGCAGGACGACGAACGGCTCGTCTTCGAAGGCCGAGACTGGGGTGCTGTGCCTGCCTGCGAGGGGATGGTTTTTGGGCACGGCGAGCATAAGTTGCTCGTTGACCAGAACTCGCGTCTCGATGCCTGCGGGAATGTGATCCCAGCGGCCAATACCGATGTCCACCTCGCCCGTCAGAACGCGGGACATGGCAGGCTGTGCGTAGTTTTGGCTGGAGAGTTCGAGCACGAGGCCGGGAAGCCGGGAGCGTGCGGCGCGAGCGAGGCGGCCGACCATCACGTGGGTGGAAGCACCCGCGAAGGCAATCCTCACGCGGCCGGCTTCTCCACGGCCGGCCGCGGCGACGTCCTGCTTGACTCGTTCCACCTCTGCAAGTATCCGTTGGGCGGGGCCAATAAGCGCTTCGCCTGCTGCCGTAAGACTGACCGAGCGGGTACTGCGTTTAAATAGTTCAGCGCCAAGTTCATGCTCGAATGCTTTTATCACGCGGCTAACCGGGGGCTGAGCCATATGGAGCCGGCTGGCGGCTCGCCCGAAATGTAGTTCCGTGGCGACCGCCAAGAATATTTTGAAGTCCTTGATCTCCATGGCCTCATTATATCTGGATCAAGTAACATTGCTCCCCTCATCTATGACAAATGAATTATGGCTTTCAGGCTCCTCTTCCCGGCCCCGATGAGGCTAGACCGGTCACTTCATCAAGCACTAGCACTGAGGGATGGCGTCGGCTCGTTCCTTCCGCGCCTCTGGAGTACGAGCTGGACAAGGTCACCAGGCTGAGAAGCCAAGAAAGCACGGCCGTCCCGTCGGACGACCGTGCTTTTTTGTTACTACAAGCCCCGCCGGAAGCGCGGCCGGAACAGGTCAGGAGAAGGCCGAGATGCCGGTGATCTCACGCCCCAGGATCAGGGACTGGATGGAATCGGTGCCTTCGTAGGTGTGGACCACTTCCATGTCGGTCAGGTGGCGGGCCACATGGTGCTCCAGCAGGATTCCGTTGCCGCCGAACATGTCCCGGGCATCCCGGCACAGCGTCCGTGCCTTGTCCCCGGTGAACATCTTGGCCAGGGAAGCCTGCTCATTGCTGAGCCGGCCCTCGTCCTGAAGCGCCGCGGTGCGGAAGCAGATCAGCTGCATGGCGGTGAGGTCCGCGAGCATGTTGGCGAGTTTATTCTGCACGAGCTGGTAGCTGGCAATCGGGCGGCCGAACTGGACCCGTTCCCGGGCGTATCTGACCGCCATCTCGTAGGCGGCGGTGGCATGGCCGAGCGATTCCCAGGCCACGGTGCTGCGGGTGGTGTTGAGCACCGCTCCGACGTCGCGGAAGGACCGGGAATTGGCCAGCAGGTTTTCTGCGGGGATCCGCAGGCCGTCGATCTCGATCTGTGCCTGCTGGACGGCCCGCTTTGCCATCTTTCCCGTGATGGCCTCGGCGTGGTACCCGGCGGGGTAGCTGCCGTCGTCGTTCTTTTCCAAAACGAACGCCTTCACCTTCGCATCGGCGGTGTCCCGGGCCCAGATGATGACGAGGTCCGCCACATGGCCCAGCCCGATCCAGCGTTTGGAGCCGTTGATGACGTAGTGGTCGCCGTCCCGGCGCGCGGAGGTTTCCAGGGCCACGGAGTCGGAGCCGTGCTCCGGTTCCGTCAGTGCGAAGGCGCCCAGCTTTTCCAGTTTGGCCATCGCCGGGAGCCAGCGTTGCTTCTGCTCGCCGCTGCCGAGCAGGTTGATGCTGCCCATCGCCAGTCCCGAATGGACGGCGTTGAAGGTGTTGATGCTGCCGTCACCGCGGGAGAGTTCCATCGCGACGAGGCCGGTCTGCAGCCGGGTCAGGCCCGGGCAGCCATAGCCCTGGATCGCTGTGCCGATGATTCCCAGCTCCGCGAACTTGGGCACCAGCTGATACGGGAAGTCCGCCTTCTCCCAGTATTCGTTGATGACGGGGGTGACGTCTTGTTCGACGAAGGAACGGACACGGGCGATCAGTGCCCGGTCGGTGTCATTGAGGTAGTCGTCCACTACATAGAAATCGGAATTGACGGACAGGTCCGTGGCGGCGGTCATCAGTGCTCCTCAGGGGATCGTGTGGGAGTGCCGGCAAGGGCGCCGGCCAAAACGGGCTCGTCCGCGCCGAGCCAGGCCCGGACCAGCCCGGCGCCGCTGTCCAGATCGGGCGGGGTGAGGTCGTAGCTCACGGGGGTCTTGGACAGCCGGATGGGGTTGCGCACCCCGGGCTGCGTGCCCTCTCCGTGCCCTACCGTCACGACGGGCTCCAGACCGATCCGCTCGGCGAATGCGATCCCGGCGTGCAGGTCCTGGATCGGTGCGCACGGGAGCTTCGCGTCGGTGAGGATGTCGAACCATTCGGAGGCGGTCCGGGTCGAGAGGCATTCCACCAGGAGCGGCCGCAGTTCCGTGCGGTTGGTGCTGCGCAGCGGTGCCTGCTCGAAACGCGGATCCACGGCCAGTTCCGGCCGGCCGATGGTGGCGCAGAAGGTGCGGTACTGGGCGTCGTTGCCAATGGCGATGACCAGCTTCCCGTCGCCGGTGTCGAAAGGCTCGTAGGGGTAGATGCTCGGATGCTCGTTGCCCAGCCGGGCCGGGGCAACCCCGCCCAGCACCACGGCTGCGGTCTGGTTCACCATGCCGGAGAGTGCGGAGGACATCAGGTTCATTTCCACCAGCTGGCCTTCCCCGATGCGGTCCCGGTGCCGCAGGGCAGCGAGGATGCCGATGCAGGCATGCAGGCCGGTGATGACGTCGAACACCGCAACTCCGGAACGGAAGGGCTCGGTGTCCGGCGCTCCGGTGAGGTCCATCAGCCCGGACAGCGCCTGGATCAGCAGGTCGTAGCCTGGGAGCTGTGCACCGCCGGTGGTCCCGAAGCCGGTGATTGAGGCGTAGACCACGTCCTTGTTGGTGGCCGCGACGGTGTCATAGTCCAGGCCGTAGCGCACCAAGTCACCCGGTTTGAAGTTTTCCACCACGACGTCGGCCCGTTCCGCAATGCGCTGGGCGGTCCTGCGGTCGTCCGCATCACGGAGATCGAGCTTGATCGAGGTCTTATTGCGGTTGATCGAGAGGAAGTAGGTCGAGTCATCGCCGCGGGTGGGCGGGCGCCACGCCCGGGTCTCGTCCCCGGCCGGGCTCTCGATCTTGATCACGGTCGCCCCGAGATCGGCCAGCAGCATGGTGCAGTACGGTCCGGCCAGCACCCTGCCGAAATCTGCGATCAGGATGCCGCTGAGCGGGCCATCTGAACTGCGGCCGAATACCGACCTCTCAGCGGTGGCGGAGTGTTGGCTGTCCATCAATGGGCTCCTCGCATAGTGTTCTCTTCCTCCACCATGACGGACCGCATTGCTATCCGTCCAATACCTATTGATGGCGGTTTTATTGCACGACAGACATAATTGGCCGGATCAACAACAGAGCGCGCTTACCTGGCCATACTGACATCACGCTCGGTTGCTTGGGCTCACTGTTCAGGAGTAGTCGTAGAACCCTTTGCCGGACTTGCGTCCAAGCTCGCCGCGCGCCACCATGTCGCGGAGGATCCGGGGCGGGGCGAACCGCTCGCCGAGCGTTTCATGCAGGTATTCGGCGATTCCGAGGCGGACGTCCAGCCCGACGATGTCCGTGGTGCGTAGCGGTCCGGAGGCGTGCCGGTAACCGAGTTCCATGGCGGCGTCGATGTCCTGGGCACTGGCCACACCCTCTTCCAGCATCCGCATGGCCTCCAGCGCAAGTGCAACGCCCAGACGGGAACTCGCGAAGCCTGGGGCATCGTGGACCACGATTGGAGTCTTGCCCAGCCCGCGAACCCAGCCGGTAGCGGCGTCGGCAAGTTCAGGGGCGGACTGCGGGCCAAGCACGACTTCCACAAGCGTGGACGCCGGGACCGGGTTGAAGAAGTGCAGCCCGCAGAGCCGCTCCGGCCTGCTCAGTGGGGCGGCCAGCCGGGTGACGGACAGCGAGGACGTGTTGGTGGCAATCCAGGCGTCCGCGCCAAGGCTGCGCTCAACATTGAGCAGCGCTTCCTGCTTGAGCGTGAAGTCCTCCGGAACGGCTTCGACAACAAGGCCCGCACCGCCGAAGTCCATGGCGTCCGTCGAGATGGCGAACCGGCCGAGCAGCGAGCCCAGATCCTCCGTCACGGCCGCCCTCTCAATGGCCTTGGCCAGCGTTCCGGTGACACGGTCCCGGGCCGCTGCGGCCGCCGCCGTGTCGCGTTCGACGACGGTGACCTCCGCTCCGGAAACCAGGAAGGCGTGGGCGATGCCGGCACCCATCCGGCCTCCGCCGAGAACACCTACCTTTGTGGGGACGCCCGGGGTTTTTATTGAGGTGGAGTTGGTCATTTGGTGGTTCCTTTGTGTTTTTTTCGGTCCAGAAATGCCTGCATCCGCTCAAACTTTGCCTCTGATTCAAAGAGGATGCCCTGGGCGAGTTCATCGATGGCCGGGTGGGCGGACCTGGGCGCGTGGAGGACACTCTTGGTGAGGCGGACCGCAAGCGGATCCTGGGACGCGATCCGGGCCGCGAGGGCGAAGGCCGCGGAAATCAGTTGGTCCGGTTCATGCAGTTCAGTGACGAGGCGAACCGCCATCGCTTCTGCGCCGTCGGGCACTTTGCCGGTGAGCAGTATTTCCTTCCCCAGGGGCCCCCCCCCCCGCCCCCCGGGCCGCCGCGCCCGCGGCGGGGGGGGGGGGCGGGCCGGGCGGATTGCCGATCTTTGCCCGTGCTGTGGCGATCCGGAAGTCCGCCGCATAAGCCAGTTCAGCACCACCGCCAAGCGCAAAGCCGTCGATGGCTGCGATCACCGGCATCGGCAGCCGGGCGATCCGCTGGAAGAGGCCCGAATTGATGCCGGCCAGCGCATCATCACGGCGGCGTTCGCGGAGCTGGGCGATGTCCGCTCCGGAAGCAAAGATGCCCCCGGAGGCAACGTGCGCCCCGGAGAGGATGAGGATTCGGGGATTCCGCTCCAAATCGGCGCAGACGGTGTGCAACTCGT
>NZ_JAMXSS010000001.1 GCF_024124825.1 Arthrobacter sp. H16F315
CTCATCGTTATCCGTACGCAGTGACTCTTAGCCCGGGGGCATGAGGCCGGCCAATACTCCGAGTCGATCCATACCAATTTCAATCAGGTGGATTGCCCCGCCAAACAGAAGCACCTCCATCCAGTTGGCGCTGCGGTTCTCAGGCTGACGCTGGTTCTGTTCATTTAGGTCCATACCAATAGACATGCGTCGATATCTCAGCACGTGGGTGGGAAGGCTCGATCTAGCACCATCAGGATGGTGGATCATGTTGGTTTCCTCGCTAGAGACACATAAGGAAGCCCTGCACAGCTCGTTGCTGTACAGAGCTTCCGTGTTGCCGGGATCGGGCTAGCGCCCGTATTCGGTGTGCCGCTGCTGCCGCTGCTCTGGCGGCCGCTGCTGGGCCGTCGTAGTGGCAGAGGGGGACGTGCCTGGTCGTTGCGGGAAGGATGCATTCATTAGCCGTTGCATCTTTTCCATTCGGGGGTCTATTTCGGCTGGGAGTTCGGGCTTTTCCGGTTCTTCTGGCTTTGCCGCGTCGGCCATGAGCTGGTCGATGCGTGCGGACTCTCCCGGGCGGCTTTGAGTGCGTCGACGTACTTGAAGGGTTCCGCCAGTGCCTTTTCTGCCTGTTCGACCCGGGAGAGAGCTTCCTGTCGGCGTCCGTCGACGTCGGCTATCAGTCGGGGCAGGGAGGAAACCCTGTTCTCAAGCTGTCTGATGGTGCCGATATCGGCTGACAGCAGGCTCCTGCGGGCGATCTGGGTGGTTGCCCTGGGCACTCCTTCGATGCGCACTTCGACCGTGGCGTGGTCAAGGTCGCGTGCTGGCACGAGTTTGGCGCGGAGTTCGTGGCCACCAAGGTTTGCGATGGTTCCGAGCTCGTCGTAGCCGTAGAGATTCATGAGCCGGTGGCCGTGCCGTCCGGCCCATGCGCGGAGCACTTCTGCGGCGTCACCGCGGTTGTCTAGGGTTTTGCCGTCGATGCGGACGTTGAAGGCATCCGCAGTGGTGTCTACCGTCCGGCCGGCGGCCGCCTGGATCAGTGGCAAGTCATGGGATGCTGCCTCGGCCGCAGACTGCTCACCGCGCTTGGTGTGGGCAACGGCAACCATGTTGCGGTTGTAGGCCCGGTCCAGACGGCTCAGCCGGGCAAGTTCCTGGTCTGCGACGGCTTTTTCCAGCACCAGCGGGTTACCGCTGGTGATGGCTTTTGCCTGGGCGAAGTTCAGGGTGTTGTCCCCGATGTCCTCGATTTCCCGGACGTCCAGGCGGCCGCGCATGATCTGGTTGATAAACCGGGACTTGCGTTCAAGTCCCTGCCACATGAAGGAGTCGAAGGATTCCTTCGTCACCACTTGGGAGATGCGGACCTCGGGGTTCAGATTTCCCTGGCGCATGATGCGGCCGTGGCGTTGCTCGACGTCGGAGGGCCGCCACGGGGCGTCCATGTCCACCAGGTGCACGGCACGTTTTTGAATGTTCGTCCCAACACCCATTTTCGAGGTCGATCCCACCAGCACGGCGATCTGGCCGGAACGGGCGGCGGCAAAGAGCCGTCCCTTCTCGGTGTCGTTCTTGGCTTCGTGGATGAACCGGACCATGTGTTCAGGTACGCCTCGGCGGCGGAGCTGGTCTTTGAGTTCGCCGTACACGTTCCACCGCTCAGATGGTGTGCCGAAGTCACAGAAGACCAGCTGCAGGGCACCGGGAACCGGGTCCGGCTCGCCGGTTTTCGGGTCGGTGTAGATGCGGTCCTTGTGTTCTTCGTACACGCTGGCCAGCAGGTCAGCGGTCGCACTGATCTTCGTGGGACCCTGCTGGGAGAGCGTGGGGTCAACGAGTCTCATGTCCAGGGCGGCCTTGCGGCCGTCTGAGGAGACTTTGAGCATGTTGTCTTCCTCGGAGTCCACCAGCCGTTGCTGGATACGGTCCACGCGGTTCCCGATGTCCTGGATGTATTCGCGCAGCTCGGGGCTGGGCTCCACGGCCAGCATGTTCGGCTGGCGCAACCCGTCGCCGGCGCGCGGGGCAAGGGCCGGGACAGGCAGTTTCAGGTCTTCGGCGGTTTTGACGTCCGCAAAAGTGTGGAACATTTTCAGCAGCTCGGGGACGTTCTGGAATTTAGCGAACCGGCTCTTGAGCTTGAACCGGTCACCGCCGGCTACGGAGAGTTCCATTTCTTCGACCACTTGGCCAAACGTGGCGGCCCAGGTGTTGAAGTCCTGGATCCCGGTGGCCCGGAGCAGGTCCGGGCGCAGGTAGCGCTGCATGACGTACATTTCTGTGACCGAGTTGGCGATGGGTGTTGCCGTGGCTCCGGTGATCACGCGGCGTCCTTCGCGTTGGCGCAGGAACTCTGTCTTCATGTGGAGGTCGGATGCACGGTTGGAGCCTTGGATTCCGGCGCCGGGGATGTTGCTCGGGGTCCGGAGGTTCTTGTAGTCGTGCAGCTCGTCCACGACGAGGTAGTCAATGCCGGTCTCTTCAAAGCTGATCCCGGGGTCTGCGGGGGTGTCGAGTTTGGCTTTGAGGGTTTCTTCCTGGGACAGGACGGCCTTTTCCAGGCGTTTGACGATACTGGCGTTGGCGCGGCCATTGTCCTGGCCGTTCTCTTTCGCGGCTTCCAGCTCGGCCCGCATCTGGATGACTTCAGCATTGACGTAGGCAGCTTCGGCTTCGGGGCTGAGGCTGACGCGCTGGAAAGCGGTGCGGGTCATGACCACGGCGTCCCACTCGTTGGCGGCCGCGCGGGCGACGAACTGGCGGCGGTTGTCCCCGGCGAGGTCGCCCGATGATGCGGCAAGAATGCGGGCCTGGGGGTAAATCTGGAGCCATTCGCGGGCGAACTGTTCCAGCATGTGGTTCGGGATCACGACGGCTGGCTTGTTGACCATGCCCAGGCGCCGCAGCTCCATGACGCCCATGACCATCTCGGCGGTCTTGCCTGCACCGACCTGGTGGAACAGGCCCACGGCAGGCTCGGAGAGCATCCGGGCCACGGCCGCGCGCTGGTGCGGGCGTGGTGAGAAGTCCTTGGCCATGCCGGGGAGGGTCAGCCGCTCCCCCCTCGGTGCTGTAGTCGCGCAGCACGATGGAGTTGAAGCGGCGGTTGTATTCGTCGATGAGCCGGGTGGCCCGTTCCGGTTCTTCCCAGACCCACTCGCTGAAACGCTCCTGCAGCAGCTGGGCTTTCTCCTGGGCTGCTGCGGTTTCGGTGGGATTCAGGATGCGGCGCTTGTCCTCGCCTTCATCAGTGACGCGGACGGGCCGCTGTTCCAGGACCTGCTTGAGGACGTCAGACGCGGGCATCCGCTGGGTGCCCCAGTTGCTGGTGGCCGCAAGGGTATGGCGGTTGGCTTTGACGTCCCACATGGACCCGGCTGCGTTGGAGACGGTGGCGTAGGGGTCGTTCAGGATTTCCCGGACGAACTCCTGGTGGGTGCCGGCGTCGATCCAGACCGCGCCGAGACGGGCTTCCACTTCGTCCATGCGCAGCGGTTCCGGTATGGCTTCGGTGAGGGCCTGGACGTTGGCGGAGTACCTGTCGTCCGAGAGCGCGGACGCTTGGGCGACTTCCAGCTTTTCCCGCACGTTTCCGGACAGATACTCGGCCCGGGTCTGGTAAGTCTCCTCGGTGCCGGGGACCTCGTAGATGCTCTCCCTCATGGCGGCCCGTGTTTCGTCCCGGCTGATGCCCAGTAGGGATGCGGCGTAGTCCAGGTCAACCTCTCCCACGGTATCGAGGGTGACGGTGAGGGCTTCTTCGGCGGTGTCCACACCAAGGACCGGGCGGCGGGGCTGGACCTGACGGGTGGAGAGCAGGGCAGCCGGGGAGGCTGTCAGTGTGGCTTCATCGAAGTTTTCCAAGGCCATGACCAGAGGCCCGAACGGGTCACGGGAGACGATGGAAACTGCCCGTGGTGTGATGCGGGCCTGGACGGGCGCCTGCGTCTCTTCATCCACGCGGCCGGTGTCCCGGAGCGTGAAGCGGTTGATCGGCCCGTAGGTGTCCGCGTACTGACTGTAGGCAGTCTTGAGTTGATCGCGCAGGGAATCAATCTCGGCGGTTTCGTCGCGGCTTTCGGCTTCTGCGGTGAGCAGCGTCCGTCCGGCGTCGCGCAGCCCCAGCAGGGCGCGGAGTTCAACGGCCTGGGTTTTGGGTACTGCGAGGTCGGAGTGGGAGCCGTTCTGGACAACGGTGAAACCGTCGTCCTTGGCGCTGATGTGGCCGTCCCATTCGTGGGTGGCGGCCGGGACGTAGGCGGCGCGCTGGCGTTCCTGCTCGACGGTCCGCTCTGTCATGACCAGTCCTGCGGACCGAGCTTCGTTAACGACATCAGCCAGGGCACCGTTCAGGCGGGCCGGGACGGCTGAGAGGTCATCGGTGGTCAGCTGCAGGGTCTCGGCCCCGTACATGCCATGGCTGACGTGAAGCTCGCCCAACAGGCGGTTGGGGTACTCGTCAAAGTAGGAGTTCAGGCGGGTAATAGTCCCGTCGATCCGGCGGGCGGTGACGGTCTCCCAAAGAGTGGAGGCCGGTTCCTGGCCAGGTTCCCTGCGGCGGAAGATCAACAGGTCCGTCATGGCGTCCGTGCCGGCTGCCTTCCGGTGGGAACCGGTGGGCAACCTCACGGCGCCCACGAGGTCGGCCAGCTGGTTCATTTCCCTGCGGGCTGCCGGGTTCGTGCCGTCCAGCGTGAAGCTGGACGTCAGCACGGCCACCAGCCCGCCGGGGCGGGTCATTTCCAGGGATTTGAGGATGAAATGGTTGTGGATCGAGTGGCCGCCGGCGTTGTGGCGGGGATCGTGAAGCTTGACGTTAGCGAAGGGCACGTTGCCGATGGCAAGGTCGAAGTGACCGGTCGGCAGCTTGGTATCAGCAAAAGACTCGGCCCGGACGGTGGCCTCCGGGTAAATGGCCTGGGAGATGGCCGCCGTGGTCGGATCCAGCTCCACACCGGTCATCTCGGCGGTGTCCGGGGCAAAGCCCATGAACGTTCCAACCCCGGATCCCGGTTCCAGAACAGTGCCCCCGGTGAAGCCCAGTTCCTGCACGGTGGACCACATGGCCTGGACGTAGGCGGCATCGGTGTAGTGGGCGTTGATCGTGGTCCGGCGCGCGGCGTCGTACTCGGCCTCGGTCAGGAGGCTGCGCAGATGCTCGCGGTCCCCGGTGTATTCCTCCCGGGATTCATCGAATATCTGGAAGACACCCTGCGCTCCCCAACTTCCCCACCGCGCCAGTGACGCCCTTTCGGTCTCCGTGGCGGATCGGTCCTCGTTCTGCAGCGTCTGCAGCACCTCGAGGGCTTCAAGGTTCGCCCGAATACGGCCGCGGGCACCGGACGGGGCCAGTTCTTCCTGGGACGACGGGCGGTATCTGCCCGTCCCGGTTTCTAGTAGAGCTGCTGGCGCAGCTTGTCCGCTTCCGCCATCGAGTCCAGGTACTCCTGGATACTCGGGTTCACGTACTCTTCCTCCTCGTCCTCCGTCTCCGGTGGCGAGAGCAGGTCGTAGCGGACGATCTCCTCGGCCTGGTTCCGCGCTGCGTTCAGCCGGCCTACCTTCTCCAGGTAACCCTCCCCTTCGGGTCCGGTCCCGCGATCTTGATCAGCAGCCCGTCCACTTGTTCTTGGGCTTCCTCCCCAGCTTGGTGAAGAAGTCCTCCGGGTCCTGGATCTGGCTGTAGCGTGTGGGACTGGCTGTCTTCCAGGCTTCCTGAGCCTGCCTGCCGTACTTGTTCATTGCGATCCTCCTCGGGTGCCGCCCATAGAGCTTCAAAGCTCAACTGGCCATCGATTTGTTTCTTACGCCCCGCCATGGACATCTCCCCCTGGTGCCTCGTGTGGTCCGGGGGTTCACGCTAGCGGGGATTCACTGATATCACCTGTCACAGGGGGACCACTCCCCCGCGTCGGCAGCTTCCGTCATCTCGACCGGTGTCCACACTGAAACCATTGAGATACCGCATAGATACTGGGCTGATACTTTTTAGATACTGCTGTGATACTGCTTTGCTACTGGTTGCGGGTAGCCCGGCGGCGTTCCAGTTCCGGCCAGATGATGGATTCGAGCAGCTTCTGTTGGCTGCGTCTGTCAGCGTCTGCCGATTCCTTGAGCAGCTGCTTCTGGTAGTCGTTGAACCGGAAGAGGATGCCCTGCGGGCCGACAGGGGCGTTGGGGTCCAGGGGAGCCTCGTCGACCTGGGGGGCGTAGCCGCCTTTGCCGAATTCTTCGGCCCTCCTGGCTACGGCGTCCTCGTCCCCAGCTACCGCCGTGGATGCCACTGCGGGGGCTTCGCGTTTCTTTATAGCCATTCCTCAATCTCCTTCACTAGTACCTGCACTTCGGCCTTGGCCGATCCGTTCGAAATCTCGATGACGCCCTTGCCAGCCGGGATGCTGTCCCGATAGGCCTTCCTGATCTTCAGAGCCGCGTCGATACGCGGGATCTGCGGGTAGTCCCGCAGGAAGTCCTTGGCCTCGTCCTCCTCGGTTGCAGAGGAATAGGTGGGCACCTGGGTGAGCAGCGCGGCGACTTTGAGCTTCGGGTTCATGTCTTTGGCGGTCTCGATGAGTTCGACCATGCCGGGAATGGTGTCGAGGTCGAACTGTGAGGGCCTCACCGGGATGAGCATCAGGTCCGCGACGGTCATCGCTGTCCGCATTTCCTGGCTGTCGTGCCCAGGGGCGTCCACGATCACATAGTCGTACCGGGCGCCTAGGTCTTTGAGAGCTTCCCGGACGTTGCCGGTTTTCTGGATGGCATGGACGCGGGGGAGTGAGTCGTCCTGGGCGCGGTCAGCAGCCCACGTGGACGCGGACTGAACGCTCTTGTCGCAGTCAACGATCAGGACGTCACGTCCTCTACGGGCAAGCTCGGCCGCGACGTTGATGGTCGTCGTGGTTTTGCCTGTCCCGCCCTTCTGACTGGCTATAAGGAGTACTGGCATGGTCGTCCTCTCATCTGCAGCAATGATACTGCGGCGATATCAGCTTGAAACTATAGTAGCGGGGCGATATCTAAACAGTATAAGGCTGAAACTGATTTGATACTAATATCATAGAGGTATCACCGTGATACCAAGTACTCGGCGCCCCCGCCGCTGCCCCTTGGGCGCCTGGGCCCACGGGACGTTGACCAAATTCAGGGTCCTTGTTGTGGCCTGGCTGCTACCGTGAAGGCCATTCAACAATGGGGGAGAGGCAACCGTGGAAGCTCTAAATGCGTCGCTGTACAGGGTTGTGCTGATTGTCAGCTTGATGCTTGCTGGGGTCTTCTTTGAGGAATACAGGTGGCCGGTCTGGATCCTCGCTGCCTGTGTTGGCATTTCTACGCTGCTCTGGTCTGTGTTCGTGTATTTCGGGACAGCTGCCGAGCGCAGGCGGACCGAGGCACACCTCGCCCGCTATCCCGAAGCCTGAGGCCCTTAAGTCCCCTCACCAACCCTTAGACCAGAGCCGTTGCGTTGTCCCCGTTGTGGGCCGGTGGAGACCGGAGGATGAATCTCAAAGCGGTCCACACTGGGGGCAGGGTAAGCGACTAGCATTAGGCGATCACCATCAGACCTCCACCAACTAGGAGACACACCTTGGCTGTTTGTTCAGTTCTTCGATGCGAGCAAGAGACCGCCGGAAGGTTTACAACCAACGAGAAGGTGTTCATGGAGACGGCCGTGTGCGGCGATCACCTCCAGAAGCTCAAGTCCGGGGAACCTTGGAAGTACCAGAGCACGAGCCACGAGTTACTGATGGACTCTGACATGCCGCCTGTGATTGTAAATTTCAGCCTCGACGAAGGTGTTGGACCGGGCGTGACCTTGAGTCTTGCTACGGACGGAAACGAGAAGCCACACACGTTCTGGATCAGCCGCGAGCACGCCAAACAGCTTGGTTCCTTCCTATCGGGGAAGTCGTAGCGAAGGATTTCCGTGAGCAGCGCAGAGGCCACTAAATACGAGTACAAGGCCGTCAAAGTGGACCACCGGTCCAAGCAACAGTCGAAGGAACTCACCAAGCTCTCCGAGCGAGGCTGGGAGATTGTGCAGATCGGAGCGCCTGCCATGCAGATCGGTTACAAAACTGTGCCAGTGCAGGTCCGTCGTCCCAAGCGATAGCTGAGACCTCGATAGCCTGAACACACTCACTGACAACCTGCTTAGAAGACGCTTCTGACCAGGGCAATGCCGCGTTTGAAGGCGCTGACCGCCTCTGTATCTGGCTCGCGGCGTTTCTTCTCTTCCTTCGCTGCGGCGATGGCCCGAGCCGTTGCTTCCTGGGAGCGGCGGGCTGCTTGTTTGCTGGGCGGGTAGATGGGGTGTCCGTTGAGGCGCCAGTGGTTGAGCCGGCTTTGGAGCAGGCGGGCGATGTCCAGGGCACCGTCGAAACCGTCATGTGGGTGGGCCGATCCGTCAGGTTTGAAATCCAGGGCATGGAGGACATCTCTGGGGGAGTAGTCCTCCCGGAAGTAGGGTGCCAGTATCCGTACAAGGTGCCTGGACCGGAGTTTCCGTAGTGGAGGTGAGTGCCATTGGACGGTTCGGGCGGCTTGTAACTCGTTGAAGGATCGGGTTGCCTCGTCCGGGGCGCTTGTCGTTCCGGTAATTGGCCATTGAAGGTCTGTACGAGCGGCCTCGATCTTGGCTGTCTCACGTGCTGCCGCCTCAAAATGGGCTTTCAGTGTGGGCGAAGCCCACTCCTTCTTCCCCTTGGGGGCTGAGTTTCCTTTTGGCAGGTTAGGGTTGCCATTTATGTCCACAAGCTGCCGGAATTTCTGCAGGAGTGGATCGAGTCTGCACTTGAAATCCATGCGCTGGACTTCCTGCTCGCCAAACTCCGCGAGCTCCTGCTCGGTTGCGAGGCGGCAGAGCACATAGACGGCACGGTCGGCCATCCGGTCCGGCCTTGCTCCCTCTTTGAAGAGGTTGGAGTTCCCGTCCGCGGTCTTGGGTGTGTAGATGGCTGAGCGGCCGCCGGCTACTACGCCGAGGAAACCGTGACGCCGCAGCCAGCGCTTGATGCGGCCCAGGGTGCCGGCGCCGATACCGGCGGTGGCCATGAGGTAATCATTCCCGGGGGTCACGGTGTGGCTGTTGTAGTCGTAGGCCACGAGAAGCTGTGCGGCCACGGCCAGCAGGTTCCGCCGGAAGTCGGCCCTGTGCCAGACGAGTTTGGGGTGCTGCCGGATAGCGTCTAGCCAGTCAAAACCGGTGGTGAGGGGGCAGCTGCCCTCCGGAACGGCACGGAGGACGTTTTCTTCGTCCCGTTCCATGAGTCGGTTGATGCGCCGCGGTGCATCAGTGCGCTTGGAGTGATCTCCCACGTGTGCGGGGTCCCGGCGTTTCCACAGACCGGGTAAACCCTGTACAGCGATGGCCTCCATAGACGATGTTGTGGAGCAGTGTTGCTGGGGGCGCGGGCGACGTTCGGCGTCGGTGACGTGAGAGCCAACATACGCGTCGGAATGCGTTGACGCCGGGATAAGGTCCGGTACCATAGACGCAGCAAGTCCTTTCTTTTGACAAAGCAAAGGGAGCGTCCTCGCAAGAGGAAGCTGCAGTGAAATGGTTCAGATCACGTCCCGCCAAGAACTGAGATCTGAACGCATACTTAGATGAAGGCCCGCCGAGTGCGGGCCTTCAGCTTTAACTGGCTTTAGACATCGGCAATGTCTCCGGTAGTTGGGATCGGTCGAACCAGGAGGGCAGTCCATCGGGCTGCAACTCCGCCCGAAGATGAGCGATCAGCTGCTCCATGGCTTCGCCGGTCGACACACCCATGTTGTCGGCCACGGCGAAGAAGAAGTTTTTGTCCTCCTTCGGCACCAGCGTATTGAGCTGGACGTTGTCCATTGCTGTTCCGCGATGCCTGCGCCGTCTCGTAGCCATAGATCGAAAATAGCCTTAAGAATATGCATTACGCGGGATTCGGCCCGCGTGTCTTCCTAAGAAGAACATTTAACGCCCTCGTAAGTAATCCTTGAGGCCGTCAAGTAATTGCTCCAGGCGCTCAGGCAGGACTGTGAATGTCACGGTCCGCCCTCGGCGTTGACCTGCGGGGACATCGGCTTCCACCAGGCCTGCGTCTTCGAGTCCCTGGAGTGTCCGTCGTGCCGTGTTTGGATCGGTTCCGAGTTCGCGAGCCAGGTCTGCTGCCCCAGTTGGGCCGTGGATTGAGAGATGGCGCAGTATCGCGCGGGAGAACATCGTCCCGAATGACTCGATGGCCATTTCTACGTCCCTAGGCAGGGAGCTCGGGGGGCGAATATATCGGGGCATCCAATCATTTTGTCACTTCCTGTGTTTTACTCTGCCGCGGTTCCCATAAGACTACATTTAATGTCGTTTTAGGGTAATGTCTTAACTGTCGCACAGACAAGAACGCAGATAGCCGTGACCACTGACACAGAGAGGCTGTGTGACAAGCGATTCCGGCTCAACGTGTGGACAATGGCCTGTTGGTCCACCAAATGGAATATGTCAGTGGCAGCTGGTGGCTGTGGAAACGATGTCCAAGGGGGAGGGACGGATTTTGAAGAGTTTATTGCCGTTTGGCACGCCGTGGCAGATGGACGGCGCTCTGCGTGAACGGGCGATCCGGGAACGTGAGATCTTCCGGTCCTGGGTGGCTGAACTGGACGTCCCCGCCGGGCAGGTGCGGGTACTGAGTGAACTTCTGGAATTGATGGATGAGCGCGAGTTCGTTGAGGGGCGCGCTGCCTGCGTGACCTACGAGGCCGAGCTTGCCCGCCGTACAGGGCTGGGGGACTCCCTGGAAGGTGTCCTCAAAGACCTGAAGGACGCGGGCATACTGACCTCCCACCGGGCGGCCGAAGTCTTCAAGGATGGACGCCCGGGCGTGGTGCTGCGGATTCGACGCCCGGGCGTCGTCCTGACCGTCGAAGCCGCCGGTCCTCTGTGGCTCAAGGATTCCTGGTTCCGTAACCGGGGCGAGGGCTTTCCTGATGCAGCGTAAGTCGCTTGGCCTGGTGGCACTCATTGCCATCCCCGGGCTGTTCCTTGGTCTGATCTTCTCCATGCTGTTGCTGTTGGCCCCCGCGAAACCTGCTGTGGCTCACTGCGGTCCGGCCATCTCTGTTGTCATCGATGGCAACACCAAGGTCGAGGGCTACACCGAGGAACAGTTGAAGAACGCCGCGTCGATCATGGGTGCCGGCCAGGCACAGGACCTGTCCGTGAAGGGTCAGATGATCAGCGTCATGGTCTCCCTGGGGGAGTCGGGGTTGCGTGTCCTGGACCATGGCGATGGACCCGGCCCGGATTCCCGTGGGTTGTTCCAGCAGCGCGACAACGGCGCTTGGGGCTCCTATGCAGACCGTATGGACCCCACCACCAGCGCCACGAACTTCATCAAGGCTTTGAAGGCCGTTCCGGGTTGGGAGCTGTTGGAGCCGACCCTCGCCGGTAACAAAGTTCAGCGCAACGCCGACCCTTACCACTACCAGAAGTACTGGCCTGAGGCCCTCAAACTCGTCCAGGCACTCTCGGACGGAAAGTTCGACGTGGAAGGCAGCGACTGCGCCATCCCGGGAAAGTCCGGTGCCGGGGATGACTACCCGTGGAAAGACGCTCCCACCTGGTTGCAGGTCGGAGCGAACGCTGCCAGCACCTCGCCGCTGGGTATGTACAACCGAGAGTGCGTTGACTTCGCGCTGTGGCGCGTGAACCAGCAGATGGGTTCCGCCAGCGCACCCTTCAAATTTCTCAACGGCACGTTCCGCCCGGATGGGCAGGGCCTCGGCTCGGCTCTGACGTGGAAGAGCGGCTGGGACGCCAAGGGCTGGCCCACCGGCAGCACCCCACGGGCCGGCGCGGTCGTTTGGTACGCACCCGGAACCGGGGGAGCGGACCCGACCTTCGGCCACGTTGCGGTGGTCAAGGAAGTCAGTGACGACGGGACCTACGTCGAAGAGGGCTACAACGGCAACCCGGCCCCGGATGACCACAGCTACTACACCCGGACAGTCAGCAGCAACGTCCCTTCAGCCTTCCTGTACCTGCCCACTCAAGAGGAGAAAAAGTGAAAAAGCCCTTGGCCCTGCTCACCGTGGCCCTGCTCTGCGTTTCATGCGCACCGGCAGCGAACACGACACCGGCAGAACCAGCCAGCACCACGCCCACAGCGTCCGCCCCCGTCTCACTGAGCGCCAACAGCGGACCACAGGCCCCCGGAGGAACAGTCCCAGCCTCCACCGGCATCACCTGGGATCAGGCCAGCAAAGACAAAGCCGCGGAAATCGCTGAGAAGGCAATGGACGACTTCGCGCGCCCCAACGTGGAGGAAAAGCAATGGGCCAACGATCTTGCCCGCTGGCTGACACCACAGGCCACCGCCGACTACTCGGCAGTGGACCCGGCCAACATTCCGGCCAACCTCGTCACCGGCCCGGCCACGCTGACCGTCGACGAAGCCAACGGCTACGGCGTCACGGCAGCTGTCCCCACCAATGCCGGGACCTACACGCTGCAGCTGCTCCGCACGGGCACGGAAGCCCCGTGGAAGGTCAACCGGCTCACACCACCCACGTCCTAAGCGCCGCACCTCTCCATCTCACACACGTAAGGAAGAAGTTCATGGGTACTACACCAACCGAAGTCCTGGCCTTTCCAAACATCAGGGCCATCGTCCGCGACAACGGGACCGCTGAGGTCGTCGTCGCGGGTAACTCCCGCATCGTGCCTGCCGGGGACTCCGTACAGGATCTCCGCAACAACGCCCTGGCCCTGGTCGTGGGCGAAGCGCAAACACTGCAGCGCCCCGTCCGGGTCCAGATCGAAGATCCCGAAGGACACGGTGAACTGATCGTGCACCCCGACAACAAGATCGAATCCGTCTCCTACGAACCGCGCCCGGCACGCCGCCGGGCAGAGGCCCCGGAAACCACCCCCGAGCCCGTCGCTCCAACCGTCATCGACACGGTCCCTGTTACTGCTCCTGAACCAGCAGCCGTCCCCGCACAGCCCACCGCTGCGGCAACGCTGGACCGCCAGCCATGGCCGCCCAACCCCGTAGAGAACGAGCCATCAACCGAGACTCCTGAGCCTGCCCAGCCGGCCGCCGCAGAACCGCAGACCACCGCAACCGCCCCGGAAGCACCGCTGACCCGGCGCAGCCTGAAGGAAACCTCGTTCCTGGTCAGCGCTCCGGTTTTGGAACCGGCAACACAGGGCTGGCGCGGAACGCTCACGCGACTCGGATACCGGATGGACCCCTCAGCCGAAGAACTCTCCGAACGTGAGGACATTCGCACGGTCAGCCAGCACTGGCCCGGCCCGCGCACCATCGCGGTGGTGAACCGCAAGGGCGGGGCGAACAAGACCCCCACGGTCGTCATGCTCTCGGCCATCCTCGCCCGCTACAGCGGTGCCGCCACAGTGGCCTGGGACAACAACGAGTCCCAAGGCACCCTCGGGTGGCGGACGGAAAAAGGCTCCCACGACCGGAGCGTCCTGGACCTCATCGATGCTTCCACCGAGCTGCTGTCACCTTCAACGAACGCGGCAGAAATCGCCAAGTTCGTTCATCACCAGACCGGTGACAAATTCGACGTTCTGCGCTCGGATGAAAACGAAGAAGGCGACCACGAAGTCACCGCTGAGGAAGTCGACATCGCCCACCAGGTGCTCACCCGCTATTACCGGCTTGTGATCATGGACTCGGGCAATACCGCCCGGGCAGCGAACTGGCGTCGGATGATTGACCACACCAACCAGCTCGTCGTACCTGTGACAGCCATCGAGGACCGCGCCGAAGCCGCCCGGCTGACGCTGCAGACCCTCGAATCCCGCGGTGGCCACGACGCGGAGCTGGCACGCAACGCCGTTGTGATCGTCTCCGAATCCACTGACGCCAAGCGCAGCATGAGCGGGGACGCTTTGAAGCGGGCCAGGGACGAGGCCCGGCGGATCGCTGACGGCTTCGAACCGTTCGTGCGGGCCGTCGTCCGGATTCCTTACGATCCGGCCATGGTCAACGGCCCCATCCGTTACGAAGCCCTCCAGCCCGCCACGCAGCGGGCATGGTTGGCCGCAGCGGCCGCCGTCGCCGCCGGCTTCTAGAACAACCCACCGACGGATTCTGAAAGGAGGAACCATGCAACAGTCCCTGAACCCCTGGATCACCCGCCCAGCCGGAGACCCTGCGGAGGCCGCTCTGGACACGCACGTGCCACCAGAGGCCGCGATCAGTGCGCCGCTGAGGGGAATGGTAGAACCGGACGCAGCAGACCGCCTCGGCCGACGCACCATGTCAGGCTCGCCAACGTTGTGGATTACCGGCGCCCACGGGGGAGCCGGCGAGAGCCGCATCGCTGACCTGTTCGACGGAGCCCGCCCCACCGGTCACTGCTGGCCCGTCCTGCAGGACGGGAGCACACCCCGGGTGCTGCTGGTCTGCCGGGCAGACATGCGCGGCCTGACAACGGCACAGAGCGCACTGACCCAATGGGCATCAGGTGCGGCACCGAAGCTGGATCTGCTCGGCCTCGCCGTCCTGGCGGACGCACCAGGGAAGACTCCCAAAGCGCTCCGTGACTTCGCCGCAATCGTCGGCGGGGGATCGCCCCGGCTCTGGACCCTGCCCTGGGTAGAAGCCTGGCGGCACGGCGGCACCACAACGCCGCCAACGGGCCGCGAATACGAACGATTCATCAATGACTTGGCCGCTCTGGCCACCGACATCACACCCAGCACCACCCACTGAAAGGTCTCACCATGAACTCCTTCTCCGCACTTGCGGCAAGCGTCATCCCCAACCCCACTCCGGTCGTTCCCGCCGAAGCCGGCGGCTTGCTCACAGTCCTGAACTGGGCTTCCGGTATTGGCCTCGTCCTGGGTGTTCTGGGCGTGATCATCGTCGGCGTCGGCATGGTCATCCAGCTCCAACGCGGCGAGGGTGGCCAGTCCCTCGCCAAGCTCGGCTGGGTCCTCATGGGCTGCATCATCATCAGCGGCGCTTCCGGCATCGTCCGCGCCTTCGTCTAAGCCAGCACCAACAACGGGAGGTTCACCATGAGCCAGTCAACAGAGAGCACCACCGAAAGCAATCCGTTCACCAAACCCGGGTTCCTCATCGCTGCCGCGCTGGTGGTCGCGCTGATCGCAGCAACCGTCGTCATCTTCCTGCTCCCCAACGGACAGGGAAACGCCCAGCCCGCCCCTGCCCCGACAGAGACCAGCAGCACAGCCGCAGCCAGCCCCAGCGCCTCCGCTGGGGCTGGCAAGAGCGTCTGCGGCCTCCCTGCGAGCAAGGAAACTGCACTGGGAACCGCGCCCAAATCCAAGTGGGACTTGCTCGGAACCATGGCCGTTCCAACAGATCCATCAACAGCAGGCCCCGGCACTGTGGGCAAGGACGGTCTGAGGTCGTGCTTCGCCCAGTCCCCGACGGGAGCCCTCTATGCGACGGCAAACATCTGGGCATCGTCCTTCAATGGCTACGCAAAACAGCTATACCTGGAGCTTTCAGCTGACAGCCCTTCGCGGGACAAAGCTGTACAGGCCATAAAGGAAGGCAAGGACGTCGGCGGCGGGACCTCACCAAAGGTTCAGATCGCTGGTTTCATGATCCATTCGTACACTCCCGAATCAGCCGTCGTCGAGCTGGCCATCAAGAGCAACGATGGCGGATACGGCGCTATCGCGACGTCACTGCTGTGGGAAGACGGTGATTGGAAATTGGATATCCCTCCCGCTGGCGGAGGCGCAGTTCGCCAGATCAGTGACCTGAGTTCATTTATCCCTTGGGCCGGCGTCTGACGTGGCAGAAAAGGAATGTGAGGTCTGGGACGCGTACTGCTGGAGTACGCAGGGTGCCAGCAATGTCGCGGCCGGGATCGCAGACGACGCAATCAACAATCTTGCAAAAGCCATCATGGAGGGCATGAGCCAGATGGTGACAACACTGTCTACCTTCTGGGTGACCATGCCCACGGTGAACCTGGCCAGCGAGGACGGCACCACGCCAAGTCCCGTTGTTTCTGCGGTCAATAGCGAACTGATGCCCTGGACGCTGGCGCTGGCGGTCCTCGCCGTCATCCTCGGAGGCATCCGGATGATCTGGGAACAGCGTGGGGCACCGCTTAAGGATCTGCTCCGCTCGCTGCTTACGCTCACTTTGGTGTCGGGCCTTGGCTTGGGTGTCATCTCGATTCTGGTGGTCGCGGCCGACGCCTTTTCTGTCGCCGTCATCGAGCGTTCCACGGACGGGAAGGGATTTGCAGAGTCGATGAACGTCCTGGTCATGACCAACCAGACCGGTGTCGGGGTTTTTATTCTGATCGTCCTGGGGTTGATTGGCCTGATTGCCTCTCTCGTCCAGGTCGTGCTGATGGTGGTGCGCAGCGGCATGTTGGTGATCCTGGCGGGCATCCTGCCGACCACGGCCGCGTTCACGAACACAGAGATGGGCAGGCAGTGGTTCCAGAAGGCAGTTGGCTGGACTATTGCCTTCATCCTCTACAAGCCAGCGGCTGCCATCGTTTATTCGGTCGCGTTCCTGCTCATGGGCACCGGCGGGGGCCAGAACGCGCTGATTAGGTCCATCACGGGCTTCACGTTGATGGTCGTTGCCTTGTTCGCCCTGCCAGCCCTGATGCGGTTCGTAACGCCGATGGTCGGCGCCGTCGCCTCTGGCGGGGGAGCAGGAGCAGGGGCTGTCGTTGGCGCCATGGCGACAGGTGCTGTCTCCTTGGGCCGCAGTGGCAGCGGTAAGGGCAATGCCGCACCAACGCCAGCGAGCACGCAGAGCAGCCAGGCAGGCACGTCTCCGAAGGGCAGTGACGGCACGTCGGGTCCCAGGGGAAGCGGCGGCCAGCCGACGCCAGGGTCAACCGGTCCTGGAGGTCCGGGTGGAGCTACCAGCACCGCGACCGCCAGCACTGCTAGAGCAGGAGCAACAGCAGGGGCAGCAACGGGAGCCAGCGGGGCAGCAGCAGCTGGTCCGGCAGGCATGGCCGTAGCTGCAGGCGCCCAAGTGGCGTCCAAGACGTCGCAGGCAATCGCAAAGACCGCGCAGGATTCAACCGGGGAGGGCCCCAGTGGCAGCAATTAATACCGAATACAAAGAACCGTCCTACGGCAACTGGCGCGTACCGCGCTCAGCGGGCCTGGGAAACCTCGGCGCTATCGGCACCGGGATTGTCATGGCCGGGCTGTTGATGGGCATCATCAGCTTCGCTATCTGGGGTCTGTTCCCGGGCCTCGCTGTCCTGGCCGTGGCCGGGGTTAGCGCCCTCCTGCTGACCGTCAAGGACAAGCACGGCCAGTCCATTGTTGACCGCTTCGCCACACGGATGAGCTTCCGGCTCTCCAAGTCCTCCGGAACGAATCTCTACCGTTCCGGCCCCCTGGGCGTGACTCCGTGGGGCATGTACCAGCTGCCGGGACTGGCCGCGAAGTCCACCCTGTACGAGTTCACTGACTCCTACAAGCGCCCGTTCGCCCTGCTGCATGTGCCGACCACCAGCCACTTCACCGTGATCTTCTCCACCGAACCTGACGGAGCCTCACTGGTGGACCCGGAGCAGGTTGATGCGTGGGTGGCGAACTGGGGCGGCTGGCTCGCCGGGCTTGCGGACGAAGCCGGCCTGGACGCCGCGGCCGTGACGGTCGAGACCGCACCGGATTCCGGATACCGGCTGCGGAACGAAGTGGAAATGAACATCGACCCGAACGCGCCAGCCTTTGCCCAGGCCATTCTGCGCGAGGTCGTTGACACCTACCCGGAGGGATCGGCCACGGTCCGCGCCTGGGTGTCCCTGACCTTCAACGCCTCCCTCCGGACAGGATCGAAGAAGCGGACACCGGAAGATGTGGCCCGGGACCTCGCCTCCCGCATCCCGGGCCTGTCGGCCCGGCTGCAGTCCACCGGTGCTGGTATTGCCCGGCCGATGTCAGCCCAGGAACTCTGCGAGGTGGTACGGATCGCCTACGATCCCCCGCTGCGCTGATCATCGATGAAGCCCACGCCGCCGGCTCCCCGGTCTCCCTGACCTGGGGCGAGGTCGGCCCGACCGCGACGCAGGCAAGCTGGGATGACTACCGGCACGACAGCGCGTTCTCGGCCTCGTGGACCATGACCGGCGCACCCCGCGGGTCTGTGAACTCCTCGGTCCTGTCCCGGCTGTTGGCCCCGCACGGGGACATTGACCGTAAGCGGATTTCGCTGCTGTACCGCCCGATGGATTCTGCCCGGGCAGCTGCCGTGGTCGAGCGGGACCAGAACAACGCCAACGTCCGCATCACCTCAGGGAACCGGCCGTCCGCACGTGCCCTGGTCGATGCCCGCTCCGCTGTTCAGACCGCCCAGGAGGAAGCCCAGGGCGCCGGGCTGGTGAACTTCGGGATGGTCGTCACGGCCACCGTGACCGATAGGGAACGGCTCGCTGATGCGGTCGCGGCCATTGAACAGACCTCCGGTACTGCCCGTGTGTTGTTGCGCCGTGCCTACGGTTCGCAGGACACAGCGTTCGCGGCGTCCCTGCCGTTGGGGCTGGTCCTTCCCAAGCACAGCCTGCTGCCCTCCGAAATCAAGGATGCCCTGTAATGGCCCTCATGAAGATGTTCACCCGTTCCCCCAGGAAGCCAGCCGAGCCGGCGAAGGCTGAGCGCCAGCCGCGCGAGGCCGGGCCGGGCTCCCGGGGCTGGATCGGGCGTGGCGGAGGCATGGCCGCCCTCGTCCCGTCCGTGACGGAGTACCGGGGAACGACGGTCCAGGTCTGCGGGCTGTGGCCGTTCTCCTCCGGTGCGTCCTCGCCCATGATCGGCGTCCCGCTGGGACGCCACGAAGAAACCCAGGCCACGGTCTGCTGTGACCCGATCAGCTGGTTCCAGCGGGCACGGCTCATTTCCAACCCCTCCGCCTTTATCCTGGGCAAGCCCGGCCTGGGCAAGTCCACGCTGGTGCGCCGCATGTTCTTAGGGCTCTCCGCCCAGGGCGTCCACCCACTCGTTCTGGGGGACTTGAAGGGCGAGCACGTCAAAGCGGTCCAGGCACTCGGTGGCCAGGTCATCAAGCTCGGCCGTGGCGTTGGCTACCTGAACATTCTTGATCCCGGCCAGGCCGTCGAGGTCGCCCAGCTCCTCGAGGCCAGCGACCATCACGAAGCCGCCACCCGGGTCCGGGCCGACGCGCACGGCCGCCGCCTGAACATGGTTGTCTCGCTGATCACGATCAGCCGGAACAACCCGCCCACGGATCAGGAACAGACGATCCTGGACCGTGCGCTGCGGGTCCTCGATGACCGGTTCGACGGTATTCCTGTCCTGAAGGACCTCCTGGACGTCATTGTGTCCGCACCGGACGAGCTTCGCCAGGTCGCTCTGGACCGTGGCGACATGGCCGTCTACCTGCAGGAGACACGGGCGCTGGAGGCAACCCTGCTGGGCCTGACCGGGGGAGGGAAGCTGGGGGAAATCTTCTCCCAGCAGACCACCAATCCCATGAAGCGGGACCGCGCCGTCGTCTTCGATGTCTCCAGCATCGATGAGACGGAGACGGACCTGCAGGCCGCCGTCCTCCTGGCGTGCTGGTCCTACGGTTTCGGCACGGTCAACGTCGCCAACGCCCTTGCCGACGCGGGCCTGGAACCGCGCCGAAACTACTTCGTCGTCCTGGATGAACTGTGGCGGGCACTGCGCTCCGGTAAGGGCATGGTGGACCGGGTGGACGCCCTGACCCGTTTGAACCGCTCCGTCGGCGTCGGGCAGATCATGATTTCCCACACCATGTCCGACCTGCTGGCACTGCCGGCAGAAGAGGACCGGATGAAAGCCCGCGGATTCGTCGAGCGTTCCGGCATGGTGATCTGCGGCGGTCTGCCGGCCTCTGAAATGCCGCTGCTGACCTCCGCTATCCCGTTGTCCCGGCAGGAGCAGCAGAAACTCATCTCCTGGCAGGACCCGCCTGCCTGGGATTCGCGCGGCGTCGACGTCGAACCTCCCGGGCGCGGGAAGTTCCTGATCAAGGTCGGCGGCCGCCCGGGGATCCCGGTGCAGGTTGGGCTGACGTCGATCGAAACCGGAGACCACGGCGTGAACGACACCCAAACGAGGTGGCACGCCAAAAGTGAGAAGTTCGCGTGAATTTTGACGCTTTTGGCGTGAACTTGAGTACGCCCGGCGATTGCAGCGGGTGTGGGTGCTTAGGTTCAGGGAACCTGTGTGTCCTGACGGGTGAGGTCGGGGTGCTCGAGAGTGTTCAGGTAACGGGTGGCGCCTTCGACGCTGAGTCCGAACAGGTCGCAGATTCGGCGGATGTCCCCGCCTGTCGCGTGGATCTCATGCAAGATGCGGTCTTCGCGCAGGACTCGGGGCCGCAGCGTCCGGCCGGCCCAGGGGAACTGTCGACTGGCAGGCAGGAGCCTGGGCGCGGTGCGCCGGTTGATGAGCAGGTGCGGGTTGGCCGTGCCTGGCCAGGTTCGGTTGCGGTGGTCGAGCCAGGCCGTCAGGCGTGTGCGTACGGGGGCGGCCAGTGGGATGTCGCGGTCGCCGAGTTTCAGGTGTCCGTCGCTGATGTCGGTGAGTTTCAGCTCGCTGATCTGTTGCGCGGTCAGGGCGTGGAAGGCTACCAGGGAAACCGCGAGGGCAACGGCTTGGTTCGGGGAGTTCAGCTCCTCGCGGATCACGGCGGCGTCCAGGGCGAGGGGGATTGTGCTGCCTTTCGGGGACGCCTTCATCCCTCGGGTCGGGTTGGCGAAGATGAGTCGGCGGCCTTTGAGTGTCGTGAAGAGCGATTTGAGTCCGTTTCCGGCGATGTGGCGCCGGGCCGTGGTTTCGTCCAAGGCGGCTGTGATGTCGGCGCGGGTGACCTCGGCGAACGACTGGAGCCCCGCCTCGGCCCAGGCGTGGATGATGGGTTCGATGCCCAGGATGTGCGCCTTGATGGTCTTGGGGTCCCGCGGGATCTGCCGGGGCGCCTGGTGGGCGCCGTTGATCAGGACTTGCAGCCATATTTCGAGCTGGTCCTTCATGGCCGGTGGCAGTGTGCTGGTCTTGGCAGCGAAGTAGCGTTCGATGTGGGTCGGCCGGTCCTCGATGAGGAGGCCGGCCGCGGCCAGTACGTCGATCGTAGAGAGGACATTGCCGGAGTATTGCCGCAGTTGAAGGACGTCGGTGGCGCGGACTTTAGCGGTTGGGCTGGGCCGCAGGCCCTCAAGGAGCCTCAGGGACCGGGTCACGTCGTTGCGTTGCCGTTTGCTCCAGCCGGCCCTCTGGGCATGTTGACGGACGATGGCGGCGCAATAGCGGGTCAGATCGTTATCTTCGAGTCGGGCACGGGCCGCGACAGCCTTTTGGTCGGGCGGCATGTCGAACAGCGTCGTCTGCATGCCCATGTCGGCGGCGGGTGCGGTGACCCGCTGGTTGTTCTTGTCTCGCAGTTTCCATGGCGCGCGTTGTTCCGGGCTCAGCTTTGGCGCCCCATGACGGTGGAAGCTCATGTTGGCGAAGAAGAGCTGGTGGCCGGCCTTGGTCGCGCCCGCCAGGTCCAGACCGCGTCCAGGCTCTTGGAGCATTCGTGCCTGTTCCAGGCAGAGCCGGCAGGCCCGCCGCTCTCCGACTCGGGTGGTGCGTCCGCAAAAGTCGCAGATTCCATCAGGGTAGTGGGAGCGCCACCACCGGCAAGGCCAGCACGTCCAGTTGTAGCGGCGGTAGACACCCCAAGCAAAACATTCCTTGCACGAGCCTGGGTGTTGCGGACTGCCGGGATGGCAGATGGCGCACATGCCCTGGCTGAAGTAGTCCCTGCTGGTGCCGCATTTGGAGCATGGAGGTGGGCTGAACGGGCCACCGGGAAGGCAGTCGTAGCAATAGTCCACCCGTGGATAGGCCCATGCGACCCTGTTGATCTGACAGCGGGGGCACATCGATGGCGGCCGAAGCGGCGCCATCGGGCCCGGAGCCGGACTCACAACAGCCCTGCCTACAGGGGAGGCTCGGACCGTGGCTTGCCGAATCTCGGCGTTACGACCGGTGATACCTTGCCAAAACTCGGAGACACAACGGAAGACGGCCTACCATCGCCGGTGCCGGCGCCGGTGTCGTTGCCGTTTATGGTCTCGGTGACGCGTGGGCGACGTGCGGCGACCTTGTCAGGTTCGGGGGTCATCAGGTCTGCCGGTGTGCATTTCAACACCGAGCAGAGCACGTCAAGCTCTTCGAGTCTCATCGTGGCCGGCGTTCCGGCCCACCACGAGGACATCTTCCCGGCACTGATCTCTAGGCCGGCATCGGCGAGCATCCGGCGTATCTGCGCTGACTTCCAGATCCCACGTTCAGCGGCGCGGATCCGCAGGTTCCACTGCACGGTCTCATCCTTCCTTTTGTGTTGTCGCGAATCGGGACTCGATCCGCTCATTGGCGTTTTTCCAGGCTTGCTCGACGTACTCGCTGCGCACGTGGATGTAGCCCGAGGTAGTCGCAAGCCACTGATGACCCAGCAGTTCCTGGAGGGCCTTGATGTCCATCCCGGCCCCGTAGAGCGAGGAGGCGCAGTAATGCCGCAGGACGTGGGGAGTCATCCGCCCCGACCATGCCGGCAACCACTGATCGATCTGCAACCCCAGGCTGCGCCGCAGTGCGTTGTCACCGACCCGGCCGCATCGGCCCAGCTCACGGTCAAAGCGCTCCGAGGGCAGCAGAGGTGCGTCCGGATCCTCCCAGTCCCCGCCGTACAGGTGTCGGACATCGCCCAGCCACCAGTCGATCAGCTCTGCAGCGCCGTTGATCGCGGGCACAAGACGCGGCTTCGGGCCACGGCCGTGAGCTCCTTTGCCGAACCGGACATGGAGCTTGCCGAACCCGCCCAGGTCCGGGCGCCAGTCACGGATATCGAGCATCACCGTTTCGTTAATCCGCAGCCCCAGCCGACGCCACAGCGAGGCAGCGAAGTAATCCCGCGCGGCAGGCAGATACTTGCGGGCCTGCGGGATCGAGTGCCGCCAGGAAGTAAAGAACGTTTCGATCTCGGCATCCGACGGTGGCACCCGGACTTTGCCAAGGGATGCCCCGGACGGGCGGTTGAACTCATCAATGGGCTGTTCGACCAGCACCCCGGTCGCCCGATGTATCCGGCCCTGGTAACGGCTGATCACGAACTCGTAAAACAGCGCCAGCGTCCCTGCCTTGCCGGCTCTGGTGCTCACACTGCGTCCCAGCCGCTTCTGCTCGGCAAGGAACCGGTCAGCATCCTGACACGTCGCCGTCCACAACGGTCCAGTCACCGACCGGGCAAATTCGATGATTGTCGCCCGGGTATTGCGGATGTGCGAGTCGCTCAGACCAGCCGCCGCCATCGCCAGCGCGTACTGGTCAACGATCTCCTGCTCGAAGTCCTCGGCCGCCTGCACACTCCAGAACCCCGGATCCATGGCGGCCCCACCAGGCAACACCACCAGCGCCATCAGTCAACAACTTCAGAAGGAGCGAGCATGCGTCGACATTACGCCCAAACCGTCACTCTCGTCGATGGTTCATCGGTTTGGTCCCACAGCGGCTTCGATCCAACGCCACCTGCCCAAACGCGACTTCAAGCCCCAAATCAGCCCAACGAACCTGAGCGAATAGAGACACCGGCTGATTCTCTCCTTGGGCCAGCAGCTCCTGAGCTGCCCGGCGAGGGAGGCGCACTGTGAGCGCACCGAACCGTAAAGGAATGGGCCTCGGGGATGCCCTGCTGGTCTGGCTGGCTATTGGCTTTATCGTCGTCTTTGGCGGCGGGACCTACGCGGCCGCTCACGTGGGTTCTTGGATGGCCGGCATCGAGGCACCGCCCGCCCATCCGATTGATCTGATTGCCGGGCTGATCAAGGGACGGGTGCCCTGGCCAGCCCAGTCCACCGTCGCCGCGTCCCTCATGGCCGGCGTGATCGTGGTCCTGACCATCGTCGTGCTGGTGGCCTGGAGGAAGGGCGCGTCCAAGCGTGCTCGGGTCGATAAGGCCGCCCGGTACCTGGGCCGTGGGAAGTCGCTGGCCGCGTTCTCCGAGAAGGGCGCACAAGCCACGGCCGAGCGCCTCGGCGTGAAGGACACTCCGGGCATTGTGGTGTGGAAAGGTGGTTTCCACCGGCCAGAAGTTCATTCAGTCCTGGGAAGACCTCAGCATCGACATCTGGGGGCCACGGACGGGTAAGTCGACCTCCCGGGTTATGCCCGCGATCCTGGACGCACCTGGTGCCGTCGTCTCGACCTCGAACAAGCGCGACGTGGTGGACGGCACCCGCGGCGTCCGGGTCCTGACCGCTCCGGTGTGGGTGTTTGATCCGCAGAAGATCGCCCAGGAGGAACCCGACTGGTGGTGGAACCCCCTCTCCTACGTAACGGACGAAGAGAAGGCCCACAAACTCACCCAGCACTTCTCGGTCGGTTCGCGTACCCCCGGGTCAAAGCCGGATGCCTACTTCGATCCCAAAGCCGAAGACATCCTCTCCTCGTACTTCCTCGCGGCCGCGCTCGGGGAGCTGCCCATCACCCAGGTGTATCTATGGGTGACGGAGCAGGTCAGCCAAGAACCCATCGAAATCCTGAAAGAACACGACTACGAGCTCCAGTACAAGGGCCTGGAGTCCACGCTGAAGCTGGCTGACAAGCAGCGCGACGGTATCTTCGGCACCGCCGAGAAGATGATCCAATGCCTCAAAAGCAGGAACACGCTGCGCTGGGTCGCCCCGGCACGCGGCGAGTCCGTGGCCACGGACCCCCGCCGACAGTTCAAGCCGCACGACTTCGCCGCCTCACAGGAGACGATCTACATTCTCTCCAAGGAAGGGGCCGGCTCCGCCGCACCCCTCACCACAGCACTGACGGTGGCCATCGCCGAGGCCATGGAGGAACGCGCCGAGCGCAGCGGCGGCCGCCTGCCACTGCCGGCACTGTTCGCCCTGGACGAGCTGGCCAACGTCGTCCGCTGGGCCGGCCTGCCGGACCAGTTCAGCCACTACGGCTCCAAGGGCCTGATCGTCATGGGCATCCTGCAGTCCTGGTCACAGGGCGTCGAACTCTGGGGCGAGGCAAACATGCGGAAAATCTGGTCCGCCGCCAACGTCAAGGTCTACGGCGGCGGCGTCGCCGAAGAAGGCTTCCTCCGCGCCCTCTCAGACCTGATCGGGGACTACAGCTACACCAACGTCTCCATTTCCTCCGGAAAATCCGGCTCCAGCCGCTCCCGGCAGGAAGGCAAGGAACGCATCTTCGACGTCTCCAACCTCGCCGAACTCGACCGTGGCCGCGCCGTCGTCCTCGCCTCCGGCGCACCCGCCACCCTCGTCCGGACACTGCCCTGGTACACCGGGCCCCACAAAGAAGCCGTCGAGGCATCCATCAAGACCTACAGCCCCCGCCCCGAAGAACCGACCGCACCGGCGGCAGCCGAGCCGGTGGCCAATCCCTGGGTCACGACGTAGGAGGCGCTGAGATGAACAGCGACATCGGACGATTCAGCACAGCTCTTGCTACCGGCGAGACAGAGGCACCCGCCGAAAGGCCCGCGGAAGAGCAGAAGCCACCTGAACTGGTCTACGGCTCAGCCGAGGAGTTCCTGCACGAGCAGCTGCTGCCGACCTACGTCCGCGACGTCGACGGCCGCGCCGCCAAATGGTGCATCGAGTGGTACTTCCACCCCGAAGCCCTTTCCCGCGTGGAAGCGCTGTGGCGGGCCTGGGAACATCTGCGCCTCGACGGGGCAACGGGTATCAGTGTCTGGTGGAAGGACCACGCGGACCACCACATGAGCGTGCTCCTGGACCCCCGCGGCCCGTTCTACAAATGCGATAATCAAAAGCACAGGGACCCCGAACATCTGGAGCCAAAACGTGCACCAGCAGGGTGGTTCCCTGATGTACGACTGCAAGACTAACGGTTGAGTGCGAGTAGTGGTGGTCCATTGAACCGCCCCTATTGCGTTGTCTCGAATTAAGCTTCCGCTAGCGTCTGGGACTGGGCCCGCTCTTGATGCATTTCGGTTCCCCTCGGCGTCATTAGGGCAGATGCTCTTTAAGCAACCTCATTGATTGCACCTCTTCTCGCAACCGAGTGTTGCGCGAGACCGCTGTAAGAACCGATGGGCGTTGGTACTGCAGGATGCCGGGCGTCCCGCAAGCGGTTCAAGTGGCTGTCGATCAGGGCCCGGGTCGTGTGGAGTTCCAGAGCCGGTTCCACCATCAGCGAGTTGGCGCGTTTCGTGAGGTTGCCAGGCTCCGGACGCCCTCATAGCCCTGGGCTCGTGACTCTGGGCTTGTGTGCCGTCCACATCCACATCCACATCCACATCCACATCCACATCCACATCCACCCGGATCATCCCTAGTTTTTGGATTTTCACGAAGTTTCCCGCTCTACACCGGGGTCATGACGCGGCGGGCCCCGCCAACGCTAGGTGAAATGTGATGTGGGCAACACTATTTGGATTCACCGATTCACAATCTGTGGTTGTTGACCGGCTCAAATAGGTGTTTCATTTGACCCCTTGACCGCTCCTAGAGTCGATCTGACCAGTGGAGCCCCGCCAGTGCGCCGGGGTATCCGGACATCACGAAGGCGTGGGGCCCGGCGTGCAGTCATGAGACTTACGAGTGAAAGCTGAATGACCATGATCAAGATTCACAGTTCTACTTCGAAGATCGGGGCGGCCCTGGCAGCCGGGGCTCTGGTGTTTGGGACCGTCTCCTGCGGAGCGGCGGCGGCCGAAAAGCCCGCGGCGATGGCTACCAAAGACGTGTCCGGGATGAATGTTTACCTGGTGGGTGCCGGCGATGTTAACCCTGGACGAAGATCTACAACGCCGTCGTCATCGAAGGCATGGAGGCAAAGGGCGCCAAGGTCACGTATCTCCAGGATCCCTTCGACCCGCAGGTCCAGGTCCAAAACCTAGACCGCGCCGTTGCAGCCAAACCGGATCTGATCATGTTGCTCGGCCTGGACTACCGGGCGCTGACTCCTGGACTTACGCGCGCGCAGACCGCCGGGATCCCGGTCATCAACATGACTTCGCCGCCGAAGCCGGCCGACGATCTTTTTGCGCTTTCAGTCGAGTCGGACCAGGTGAGTCTGGGCAAATTCGCCGCCCAGAACATCATCGAGGGCTTGAAAAAGCAGGGAGTTTCGAAAGGCAACGTCATTGCGATCACGGGGACGGCAGGCACGGAACAGGTCTCAGTGAGGCTGGAAGCTTTCAAGAAGGAACTCGCGACCGTAGAAGGTTTGGATTTGGTCGCTGTAGAGGACGGCAACTGGGACCAGGCCACGTCGCAGCGACTCGCTCAGCAGCTTTTGGCTAAGTATGCGAGCAAGGGCGGCATCCAGGCCGCGTATGGCATGGCAGACAATCAGGCATTGGGGATCATCCAGGGTGCCAAGCAGGCCGGCACGACGGTGGGCGGAGATAAAGGCCTCGTTGTCTCTGGTAGTAACTGCTACATGAGCGGTCTTGAATCCATCAAGGCCGGGGAACTGTTTGGAACTGCTTCTGAGAGCCCCGAGGAGGAGGCAAAGTACACGGTCGAGATGACCCTGAAGTATCTGGCCGGTGAGGACCTTCCGAAGAAACTGTTCGCGCCCGAAAGCCGCATCACCGCTGCCAACGTACAGGCAGCTCTCGACGGAAAGATTTGCCCGTGACCGATAGGGATCAGCGGTCTGAACCTCCGAGGCTGCAGATGGCCGGCGTGACGAAGAGCTACGGCGCACTTCACGCTCTGAAAGGAATTGATCTCACTGTTGAAGCCGGGGAAATACACGCTCTCTGCGGCCATAATGGGGCGGGAAAGAGCACCTTGGTCAAGGTCCTGTCCGGAATCGTTAGGCAGGACGCCGGAACCATGGCGATCGACGGAAGGACGGTGGACTTCCATCACCCTGGCGATGCCCAACGGGCGGGAGTCTCCGTTGTCGATCAGGAGATCAGCCTCATCCCCGCATTGTCGGTCCGCGAAAACCTGCTGCTCGGTCTCCCGAATGCTCCGTTCTTCGTCCGACACGCCACATCTGAACTTTTCGTCAAGGGACTTTTGGCCAGGGTCGGGCTGGAGGGCCTCAACCCGTTGACCCTGGTCGAGCGCCTTTCCCTGGGGGAGCGGCAACTCGTCGAGATCGCCCGGGCACTGGGCAGGGGCGGACGTCTGCTGATACTGGACGAACCCACGGCAACTCTCAGTGACGTAGAGATCGACCTGGTTTTCAAGGCCGTGAAGACTGCGGCGTCGGAGGGAACGAGTGTTCTGTATGTTTCGCACCGGCTAGGCGAGGTTCTCGAAATCTGCGACAAGGTGAGCGTTTTCCGGGACGGCAACAAAGTCACCACCTCGGAAGTCGGGAAGCTCGTTAAGCGGTCATTGATCGAACTCATGGTCGGTGAGGTCAAGGGTGATGACACGGTGCGACCGGTCCTGGCTGCTGAGGTTTCTCCGAGGCTGCAGGTCCGCGGGCTGCAGACACCTCGTCTCCACGGAATTGACCTGGCGGTGGACCGGGGCCGCATCGTGGCCCTTGCAGGTCAGATTGGTTCGGGCGCAGGCGACGTGTTGCGGGCACTGGCCGGCCTCGTCCCCGAGGCATCGGGACTTGTCTTTGCCGAGGACAAGCGCGTACGCCTTGGGTCGCCTTCGGCATCGTTGCGTGCCGGTTTATCCTACGTGTCGAACGACCGGAAATCAGAGGGGCTGTTCCTTGAGCAGTCGACGCAGACGAACCTTGTCGCGACCCGACTAGATTCGCTGTCCCGGGCCGGATTCGTCAGGTCACGGGCGCTTCGCTCCATTGCCTCAGGGCTAGCGCGAATCGTAGGGCTGGAATCGAAAATGGCATCACCTGTGGGGACGTTCAGCGGAGGAAACCAACAAAAGGCGTTTCTCGGTCGCTGTCTTATGCGCGGGGACAAGGGAGTCCTGCTCCTGGACGAACCCACCAGGGGAGTCGATGTTGCGGGCCGAAGCGAAATCCACCGGCTGATACGCGACGCTGCCACGGCAGGGAACGCCGTCGTATTCGCCTCAACCGAGTTGGACGAAATCCTTGATCTCGCCGATGAAGTGGTGACCCTCAGCGCCGGGCGCATCGTCTCGGCGAGACCGCGGGCCGAAGTCACAACGGAGGAGCTCCTGTCGGACATGACTCATGTTGAGAGAGAAGTGGTGAACCCATGACCGGGGAGATGGTGCTGACCGTGCCCACCGAGTCGGGCCGGAAAAATCGACGGAGTATCGGCCGCGCAGAGACTCTCCTGGCCGTGGCGACACTTGCCGTTCTGGTCTATGGGGCTTTAACCACGGATGGGTTTCTCACGCTCGAAGGGCTCAAGGCAACCGTGTCGGGAGTGGGCATTCTCGGGATCGTGGCCGTGGGGATGACGTGTGTCACCCTGAGCGGGAGCCTCTTTTGCCTCACCCTGGGTAGCACACTGACCATCTCGTCCATGGCTTTTCTTAGTTGGATGAGCATCGGAGTGCTGCCGGCGCTGGTTCTGACGATAGTCATGGGTGCATTGGTTTGTGCTGTTCAGGGTTTGCTCATCGGCGGACTCGCGGCCAACCCCATCGTTGTCACGGTCGGCCTCGGCTCGCTCCAGATTGGTGTGGCGTCCTGGCTGACAAATCAGTCGACTGTCTACCCGCCAGCGGGTGCTTCCTACCAGTGGTTGAGCGCTGTTTATGCGGGGCTGCCGCTGTCCGTCTATGTACTGGTGGCGCTGGTTCTCGCTGTTGCCGCGTGGCTGTCCTGGAGCCGGACGGGTCAGCTGATTCGGTTGGTTGGGGAGAATTCCCGGGCCGCGCGTGCCGCAGGAATTCCCGTCACCGGCACGGTGGTGGCAGGTTTCGTAATTGCAGGAGGTTGCGCTGCTTTGGGAGGTGTCCTGCTCGGGGCAACGGACGGGAATGCCACTTTGCTCAGCGGCGGGGACCGGTACACGTACGACGCTATCGCCGCCGTTCTCGTCGGCGGTGCCGCGGCTGGCGGGGGCCGGGGAAAGGTCCAGCACACCGTATATGGTGCCCTCTTCATCGCTCTGATCTCAAACATGCTCCTGCTTCGCGGGTTCGGCGGAGGCGCCCAGATGCTGGTAACCGGTGTGCTGGTGCTAATTGTGTTGCTAATTTTCCAGATGAGGAGACGGGTTCGATGAGTGCTTTGATCGCCAAGCTGAAACGAACACCCCTGCCTCGGTCTTCGGCCTCGATGACGTTCTTACTAATGACTGTCATGTTTGCAGTCGTTCCCGTTGCTGCGGGCAGCACCTTTAGTACTTTCTCGGTGTACACCGCCTTACAGATTTTCGGCACCTACGGTCTCATTGCGCTTGCCTTGGGAATCACGATGATCGCTGGCCAGTTCGACCTCTCAACGCTGGGCATGTATTCCCTTGGGGGCATGGTGGCCGTCAAACTCGGACAGGGTGCGCCCATGACGGGGGTTGCCGCTGCAGTCCTCGTGGGAGCGGTCGCCGGACTCATCCAGGGGAGCATCGTCTCCCGATTCAGGATCAACTCGATGGCTGTGACCCTCGGGGGGTTCCTCGTACTGCTCGGGCTGAGCCGGACGCTAGGGGACGACCGAACCGTTTCCTACGACGACGTCGGAGTAGGAATCATCCTTGACCGGCCCTTGGCCGCGGTGCTGTCAATGCACACGCTCGTCGTCCTGGGCTGTTTCGTACTGATAGCAACCGTGATGGCACGCACGCGTCTCGGCCGCGACATCCGCGCCGTTGGAGGAGACGCCCGAGCAAGCCACATCGCAGGCGTCCACGTTGAACGTGTCACGACGGGAGTCTTTGTAATCTCCGGGGTCCTGGCCGGTCTTGCCGGCGCCCTAAACGCCTTCACCCTTTCCTCGGCCCTGGTCAACCCGGGCTTCGCGCCGCTCGTCTTCGCGGGTACGGCCGCGCTGATCGGGGGAGTGGGCCTTGCCGGCGGACGCGGCACCGCTTGGGGTATCGCGCTGGGCGCCTTGTCGCTCAGTTTGCTGCAGGCGATGTTCGGGATGCTTGCCAGCCCGAGCTGGGTCAGTTCGATCATCACTGGCGTGCTGCTAGCCGCAGCGGCCGCGTTTTCAGGTCTGCGCCGCCAAACGGTTTGGATGGCGTGGAAACGCTCAATGAGTCACATGACAAACAGGAATCCCGGACGACTTGGAGGGAACGGGATCTCGCCATGAGCTGCCTATATCAGCGGGGCCTCGTCCCGGCGCTGCGCGCCCCTAATCGGAGATCTGTTTCGAGGTGTCCCCTGCGTGGTGGCCCCAGCCGGGGTTCGCACAGCTTCAGAAGGCGCACAATTATGAGAGATGGCAGGAAGCACAACAGATGACCATGGCAACAGGGATCGCCCTTCTGGTGATCGACTTCTCCACGGCTTTCACGAATCCGGACTCCGAGCTGTACTGTCCGGCCGACTCCGCCCTGGACGCAACGGCCACGCTTCTCTCCGCCGCCCGCGAAGCGGGAGCACTGGTGGTTTATACGACAGTGGCCTACGACGAATCCGGCGCCCTGGCGGCTAGGCGGTTTATCGAAAAAACCCTTCCGCCGCCGTTCTGAAAGCCGGCAGCCCAGATGTCGAAATTGATGACCGGGTAGCTCCGGAACCGGGCGAACCGGTCCTGACCAAACTCGTTGCTTCCGGATTCTTCAACACCCCCTTGGCGTCACTGCTGACGGCCTCGCACATTGAGACCGTGATGATTGTCGGCGCATCAACATCCGGCTGCGTCCGGGCAACCGCCGTTGACGCCATCCAGCACGGCTACAAGGTCTATGTCCCCCGGGACGCGGTAGCCGACCGCTCAGGCGACGCCCACCGGCAGTCGCTGCTAGATATTCAAAGCCGGTATGGCGAAGTAGTGGATCTCCCCGAAGCCCTGGCATTGCTGAAGAACGCCGAAACAGTCCAAACCACAGATCCCATTGTCAGGTCCCCAAACGTCTGAGGCGAGGCAGCACCGGATCGAACGCCGCTCCACGGTCTCCATATAGAGCCAACACCGTGTTCTGAGTCGTAGATCCGCCGTCCGATCGTAAACCCAGGCGGTAAGGGCGCCAGATGAATGAATATCCCGCTGAAGCAGAAAAAGAAGGCAACTATGAATGCAAATTCCAAATCACGACGGATCGGAGTGCTGCCGGGGGACGGCATCGGACCCGAAATTGTAGAGGCAGCTGTCGATGTGCTGAAACTCGTATCGGAACAGCAGGACCTCGGCCTCGAATTCGAAACGGGTCTGCTGGGCGGCTGCGCCATCGAAGAGAAAGGGACTCCGCTCCCGGAGGACACAATCCGGATATGCAAGGACAGCGAAGCCGTCCTTGTCGGAGCCGTGGGTGGACCAAAATGGGACCAACTCCCTGATGACCAGAATCCGGGCCCAGGCGGGCTGCTCCGACTCCGCCGGGACTTCAATCTCTTCGCTAACCTGCGCCCCGGCATCTCATATCTGCCGGACCAGCTCCGCGTTGGCAGCGAACCTGTCGACATCATGCTGGTCAGGGAGGCAGTCGGGGGTGCCTACTTCTCTCCCCGAAAGGGACGCGAAGAAATCGATGGTGAGCTCACAGCATTCGACACCATGGAATACACGGCCACGCAGATCAGAGACATCGTGCGCGTAGCAGCACAACTGGCCCGGTCACGGGGAGGCCGGCTGACCTCGGTGGACAAAGCGAACGTGCTGGAGTCATCCCGTCTGTGGCGGGAGGTTGCCATCGAGACTCTCCAGGAGTTTCCGGACGTGGAAGTAGAGCACTTGTACGTCGACAACTGCGCCATGCAGCTCATCCTGCGCCCATCAACCTTTGACGTCATTGTCACGGAAAACCTCTTCGGTGACATTCTCAGCGACGAAATCGCCGGGATCGTAGGTTCCCTGGGACTGATGCCATCCGGCAGCCTGCGCCACGACAGGTGGGGCCTGTACGAACCGGTTCACGGGTCTGCACCGGGCATTGCGGGTCTCGGCATCGCCAATCCAACGGCGACCATTTTGTCCGCGGCTATGCTCCTGCGTCATTCACTTGGTCTTGCGGAAGCAGCCGCGGCCATTGAAAACGCCTGCATCGAAGTCATGAGCTCTGGCGTGAGAACGGCAGACCTAGCGATCCGGGATACCGAGCCGGTATCGACCAGCGAATTTGCCAAGGCAGTCTGTCAGGCCCTCGACCGCAAAGGCAGCCTGCCCTAGCGGGGCGTCCCGCACGCCAGACAGCTCGTACTCCGCGTCGGTTCGCCCCTCACACGCTCCAGCTTGGTAATAGGGGTCTTGGGGCAGGGCCAGCGATTCGTTGGGCAGCCTTCTCCGGTCGCCCTGGAGAAGTGGCGGTGTTCACAACTGCCCGTTGTGAATTGCCTCCAATGAGTGTTTCTCTTCGCTCCGGGCTGTGAATAGTGTCGAAGTTATGAGAACCCCGTCACATTGTGGCGGGTGATGAATCAGCCGCAACGAGGCGGCATGAAGGCCAGGAGAGTACCTAAGATGAGAAGCGCTATGGCGACAAGGCCCTGCAAATGCCGCGCCGCCCTGGACGGTGATGACTTTGGTCAGTTGCAAGCCCGGCAACGGAGGCATGAGGCCGATGTGCAGGGCGAGTCTCCAGTCCGGGCGCTCAGGTCATGACCGGGACGATGTTCGAGAAGATTCTCGACAAGCACCGCGTGGCCGGCAGCGGGGAAGTTCCTGACCGGTTGTACGTTGACCTTCATCTCGTTCATGATCTGAGCCCGCAGGCTTTCGCCGGCCTGCGCAGCAAGGGCCGCTCCGTTCGCCGAACAGACCTCACCTTGGCCACCGCGGACCACGGCGTCAGCACGAGAGGACTCGGAGGTCCGGGAACTGCCCTTACGAACCAGCTGCAGGCCCTCCAAGGGAACTGCAAGGACTTCGGAATTCCGCTGTATGGCATGGGATCAGCTGGCCAGGGCATCGTTCACGTCATCGCACCGGAACTGGGCCTGACCCAACCCGGAATGGTGATTGCCTGCGGGGACAGCCACACGCCCACGCACGGCGCCCTGGGGGCATTGGGATTCGGTATCGGAACCAGCGATGTTGAGCATGTTCTCGCGACTCAATGCCTGGTGATGCCGGAGCTGAAGTCGATGCGGGTAAACCTTACCGGGGCACTGCCGGATGGCGTGACGGGGAAGGACCTGGCGCTTGCACTCGTGGCGCACTTCAACGCGGGCGACGCCCGCGGCCATGTCATCGAGTTCCAGGGTGAGGCTGTAGCTCAGTTGACCGTCGAGGAAAGACTGACGCTCTGCAACCTGAGCGCGGAGATGGGCGCCCGGGCAGCTCTCATTTCCCCGGATGAGAGGACCCTGGCCTACCTGAAGGGCCGCCGCCACGCACCTAAAGGGGACCTGTGGGACCAGGCAGTCATGGAGTGGATGCGGACGGCCAGCGATATCGATGCTGTTTTCGACACCGAAGTCGATTTCGATGTCAGTCGCTGCCTGCCTACCGTGACGTGGGGTACCACGCCTGCGATGAGCGTCGGGGTCAACGGACGCGTCCCGCATCCCGAGGAGACCAACAATCCCGAAGCCGCCCGCAGGGCCCTGCTGTACATGGGCCTCGCGGGCGGAGAAAAGATCTCCGACATTGGCATTGATGTTGTCTTCATTGGCTCCTGCGCTAATGGACGCCTCGGTGACCTGCGTGCCGCCGCCAATGTGCTGGAAGGGCGGCACATCGCCCAAGGAGTGCGGGGACTGGTGGTGCCGGGGTCGCGGGCCGTAAAGCTCGCTGCCGAGGCCGAAGGGCTGGACCGTGTATTCATGGAGGCGGGATTCGAGTGGCGTGAACCCGGATGCTCGATGTGTCTGGGCATGAACGATGACATTCTTGGTCCGGGTCAACGGTGTGCCGCCACGAGTAATCGGAACTTCGAAGGCCGCCAGGGCCCCGGCGGCCGGACCCACCTCGTCTCACCGCGGATCGCGGCTGCGACGGCTCTTTCAGGGCGCATTGCCGATGTTGAGCGTGCAGCATGATGCGCACCACGATCGCCGGACGGATGGTCCCGCTGGACCGTGACGGCGTGGACACGGACACGATGATGCCACAGGAATTCCTCAAGGGAACCGACATGGAAGGATTCGGCAAAGCCGTCTTTCATCACTGGCGCCAGTCCGGCCAAATCCCTTTGGACGATCCGGTCCGGGCCGGTGCCCGCGTCCTGGTCGCCGGCCGGAATTTCGGAATCGGATCCTCGCGAGAGCATGCGGTGTGGGGCTTGGCGCAATGGGGCTTCGAAGCGGTGGTCGCCGTCGAATTCGGCGACATCTTCGCCAGCAATTGCGTCAAGAACGGGATCGCCCCCATCGCGGTGCGGGAAGAAGAGTGCCGGGACCTCCGCCAGCTCACCGAGTCAGATCCGCTCGCACCAGTGACCATCGACCTGTGGGGATGCCGCCTGTGGGCCGCCGGCATATCGGCTTCCTTCACCCTGGCACCGATTATCCAGAGGATGCTGATTGAAGGCCTGGACGAAATAGCCCTGACAGAGACCCTGCTCGACTCGATCGAAGCATACGAGCGAGATCGGCCGCCTTGGGAGCCCACAACTTCAGCTCTAGAGCGAGGCCCCGAGAACCCAGGGATGAAAACAAGGGTGCCTCTGCAGGGTCTGCCCGGCACGCCCCTGCCAGCCGGACGGCCGGAGCGAAGCGGCACTAATCATGCGGCGCCAACCGCCACCAAGAAACGAAACTCAGAGGAGCAGTAATGGTCAACGTTGTGAGCAGCAGGGCAATCGTGGTGGGGTACTTATTCCCTCAACGAACACAGTCGTCGAACACGACTATTCAATAATGCGGCCCGAGGGCGTGACCTTTCACTACAGCCGCTGCTATGTCGAAGAACCGGACCTCTCCACCGACCAGGGCGTGCAGGACTTCATCGACGCCCTGGGCCAAGCCAACGACGTCGCCATCCGCAACGTCCTGACGTGCAAGCCCTCCTTCATCACCATGGGCATGTCAGGGGAGACGTTCTGGGGCGGAGCGGAAGGCAATGAGGCGTTCGAAAAGCAGATCTCGACAACGGCAGGGCTTCCCATCAGCACAGGCGCCAGCGCCGTCCGCGCGGCTCTTGAGGCGTACGGCGCCAAGAAACTGGCCTTCGTCAGCCCGTATCCGCCCATAGTCAACGAACACGTGATCCGCTATTTCAACGACCACGGCTACGAAGTAACGGCCGATCACGGACTCGGTATTCAGTCCGCAACTGCCATTGCCGAGGTCACCGAAGACACACTGGCCAAGGTGCTGCTGGAACTGAACGAAAGTAACCCGGACGTAATCGTCCAGGCCGGAACGAATCTGTCGATGGTCCGGCTCGCCGCGGCCGCCGAACGCTTCCTCGGCAAACCCGTCATCGCCATCAACACCGCCTGCGTATGGCACACACTCCGTCAACTGGGCATCAATGACCAGTACAGCGGATTCGGCTCACTGCTTAGCGACCACTAATCCTCCCGTCCACACCGAATTATCAGAACAACGAGGTTATTGACATGACCGACATCCTGGAAGAAAACAGGTCCTCGCTCTCGGCTGTCTGGCAGCCGATCCAAATCGGGCCGATGCGCCTTAAGCACAGGGTCATCGTGCCGGCCCGCATCCTCAACTGGGCGCCGGACAACATCCTGAGCGACCGGCACCTGAATCACTACAAGCACCTGGCCGAAGGCGGCACGGCGATGATCGTGACCGAACAACACGCCGCCTACCCGACGGCCAAAGGTTCCTTCCACAACGGGTGCACGGCCTGGGAAGAACGAGCCATCCCCGGCTTCCGGAAAATGGCGGAAATCCTCCACGCCCACGACGTGCGCGGAGTCGTCCAGCTCTACGGCACAGGCGTGCACGACAAGGGCACCATGCTCGTCGATGAATGGAAGCCTCTGTGGGGCGTGTCGGAACTGCCCTCGGTCGCGCACAGCGAATCGCCCCTGGTCATGGGCCAGGCAGAGATTGACGTCATCATCGACGGATACGCCAAGTCAGCGGAGAACGTGCGCGAAGCAGGTCTTGACGGCGTGGAAATCCACGCCGCCCACGGCTACCTCCTGTGCCAGTTCCTCAGCCGCGTGTACAACAACCGCACCGACCAATACGGCGGATCCATCGAAAACCGGTGCCGCCTGATCGTCCAGATCGGCCAGGAAATCCGCCGCCGGGTAGGTAACGACCTCGCGATGGGAATCCGACTCTCCTATGACGAGTTCATCGGACCGGCCGGAATCACCCCCGACGAGGCCGACGAATACGTCAAACTGCTCGTCGGCACAGGACTGTTTGACTACTTCAGCATCAGCGCAGGCAACTACTACACCCTCGACCAGACGGTCGCGCCCCAGGAACAAGAGGACGGCCACCTTGTGCCGTTTGCCCGGCGCGCAAAGGAGCTCATCGGTGAACGCGCAGCGGTGTTTACCGTCGGGCGTTTCCGCGACCTGCACCTTGCCGAAGAGGTCCTCAAATCCGGAGCAGCGGACATCGTCGCAATCGGCCGCGGCCAGCTTGCCGACCCGGAACTGATAAAGAAGACCCGCGAGGGACGCGAGCACGAGATCATCAAATGCACAGGCGTGAACGAGTGCGTCGGCAGACTTTGGGACGGCGCGGAAGTCATGTGCATGATGAACCCGGTCACCGGCCGGGAAGGACGCTGGGGCACACTTGACCGCGTCGCCCCCGCGGACGCCAAGCGCGTCCTCGTCGTCGGCGGCGGACCCGCCGGAATGAAGGTCGCCTCCGTGGCCGCCCAGCGAGGCCACCTGGTCACACTGGTGGAGCGGGATAACAAACTCGGTGGTCACCTGAACCTGCTGGGCTCCTTGCCCAATCAGGAGGGCTTCAACATCGCCACCGACGACCTCGTCCGGGCAGTGAACAACGCCGGCGTCGACGTCAAGCTCAACACGAACGCCGACCTGGCCTTCATCAACGGCTTCGCACCCGATGAAGTCTTCATCGCCGAGGGCGCCAGCTTCGCAGACTCGGGCATGAGCCTGTGGACCCCCGGACTGGAACAGCTTCCCGGAGCGGAAGGCCCCTCGGTCTCAGCCATCGACGTCGCCGTCCGCAAAGTACAGGCGGACGGGCCGAAATCGCTCGGTGACCGGGTAGTGATTGTCGACGAGTCCAGTACCACCATGCCCTTGGCCCTGGCCGAGGTACTTGCCGCCGCCGGAGCCAAGGTTACGATCATCACTCCGCAGCTCATGGTGGGTCACGACGTGCTCAAACGCGGCGAATTCACCTGGCGTCTGCCTGCCCTGGCCAGCAATGGAGTGGAAATGATCGCCCAGCGGGTCGTGCAATCCTTCGACGGCACCAATCTGTTGACATCTGATATGTGGACCCGGCAGGAACATGTCATCGAAAACGTCTCCGCGGTCATCCTGTCCATCTACCGGAAGTCCAGCACTGCTCTGTTCAGTTCGCTCGCCGACGCGCCCTACCCGGTAAGGCGCATTGGAGACGGCCTCGCGCCCCGCAAGATGCAGGCCATCATCTATGAAGCCGAAGAAGCGGCACGCTCCATCTGAGCGATTCCGCAGGCGCAGCTCGAGAGTCAGCATGGGCGCAGACGACCCGCGCCCATGCTGAGTTATTGGAGGTAACTTTGCCCCGCGCTTCAGACTGCGGGATGATCCATAACAGCGACCTCGACCGCGTTGCACATCCTCTATCCGGCCAATGCATCCGCTGACCGCACGCTTAAGGAGGCGGCCTATGGAGATCCGACACCTTCGCGCGTTCGTTGCGGTCGCGGAGGACCTGAATTTCACCCGGGCAGCCAGCCGCCTCTTTCTCGCCCAGCAAGCCCTCAGCAGCCAGATCCGGCAGCTGGAGGACGAGGTCGGAACCCGCCTCTTTGACCGGACGACACGGAAAGTCGAACTTACCACCGCGGGCGAAGTCTTCTATTCCCGGGCCACCAGGATTCTCGAAGCCATCGAGGAAGCCAAAGCCGTCGCACGAAATGCCGGACTGGGGGACGGCGGGCACCTACACCTCGCCTACTCGCACTCACTCGGCATCGAATGCCTTCCACAGATTCTCGACGAATTGCACGTCCAAGCACCACAGGTCAACATCACCGCCGCGGTCACGTTAGCGGATCAGGCAATCTCCGGGCTCGCACGAGGGCAGTTCGACCTCGTCCTCGTGCGCAGCCCGATCCTTCCGGCCTCCATTGAGTCAGTTCTGCTCAGACGAGAAGTCCTCGGCGTGATTCTCAGCGCCAAGCATCCGGCAGCCGCCGACACCGAAATTCACGTCGATCGGCTCGCCGAAACAACGATAGTGATGTGGCCCCGCGGACATTCACCCGGATACGCCGACCTCGTGTTGGGGGCATTCCCTGCGCACGACACCGCCGGCCGGGTCCGTGTTTACGAAACCTTCACACATGGCGGCTTCCTCGATGACCGTAGGTCCCTGGAGGAAATGCAGTCCGGCAGGGCATTCCAAGTGGCGTTCGAAACCCAGTACCAGCCCCTCCCTGAAGGTTTTGTGTGGCGCCCGCTCAAACCCGAGCTATATGTGCCCGTTGAACTGCTCCACCGCGAGGGCCCGCTGACCCCTGCACAGCGCACTTTCATCGAAATCGCGCGCGAAGTGTCCCGCCTCAACGGATGGCTGGATCACGAGAGCGTCCCTCCGTCCCGGGATTGACAAACTCTGCAGGTCAAAAGACTCAAACGGATGTTTCCCATGGACGAATTTCGGTCATAGCGTTTTTCGTAGATCGGTCTGTCGTTCCAAAACATAAGGTGGTGAGCCAACACATGACAAAAGCCACGCTTGCCCAGTCAGAGGCGTCCAAGAACCCGGTCTCCATGGGCCACTTCGGTAGGGAGCTGGGCCCCGGCCGGAACTACGCCGTAGTTGTGGTGGACTTCCAAAACGGATTCACTGATCCTGCCAGCCCTCTCGGCGCAGACCTGTCAGCCGAGTTGGCTGAGACCCGACGACTGCTCAACGTTGCCCGGATGGCCGGCAGACCCATCATCTTCACCGCCGTCGCCTACGAGCCAGACGGGTCAGACGTTGGCCTGTGGGGTTTGAAAGCGCCCAAGATAGCAACGCTGGTCCTCGGCAGCCAAGACGCCGCACTCGACGAACGACTGGGCCGCCGTGATGACGAACCCCTGATGATCAAGAAGGGCGCTTCTGCCTGCTTCGGCACCAACCTCGTGTCCCTGCTCACCCAGGAAGGAATCGACAGCGTTGTCCTCGTCGGGACCTCGACGAGCGGATGCGTCAGGGCCACCGCCGTGGATCTCTTCCAGTACGGGCTACGCGTATTCATCCCCGCCCAGGCAGTCGGAGACCGTGATCCCGAAACACACCGCTCATCACTGCAGGACATGAACCTCAAATACGCAGACGTAATCAGTGTTGACGTCGCAGCCAACTACCTCACCAGGCACTGACCGAAGCGATCCGGCGGACCTGAGCCAAGACAACTGGAGACCCGCATGCATATGAATACCCGCGTCCGCCCTGGCGACGCACTCGCCGACCAGCTCAATGACGGCCTCGTCTTCGCGCCCGGATGCTATGACTGCCTCTCAGCGGCCGTTCTCGAAGGTGAAGGAGCCCCCGCCATTTTCGTATCCGGAGCCGGAATTGCCGCCAGCTCAGCCGGGCTTCCCGACCTCGGTCTTACATCACTCACCGAACTTCTCACCTCGGCGGGCAACATCATTGCCCGCTCCGCCGTGCCCATCATTGTTGACGGCGACAACGGCTTTGGCAACGAACTCAACACTGCACGGACCGTGGAAGCCATCGGAAGACTTGGTGCCGCCGCAGTAATGATCGAAGACCAGGTATTCCCCAAACGGTGCGGCCACCTCGAGCAAAAAGCCATCGTCTCCCGCGATGAGTACGAGCGCAAACTCAGGGTCGCGTTAGACATCTGCGATGAATTCGGGATGCTCCTCATAGCCCGCACCGACTCCCTCGCCGTAGAGGGCATAGAGGAGTCAGCGGCCCGCGTCGAATTGGCCCACGACCTCGGAGCCCATATCACCTTCGTCGACGCGCCGAGAGACCAGTCGGACGTCGAAAGGATCGGAGGCCTTCCCGGCATGAAGATGTACAACATCGCAACAGGCAGTTCCACACCGTCACTGCCGTTTCGGGACCTGCACGACATGGGATTCAACTTAGTCATAGAACCCTGTGTCTCTCTCTACCCCGCCATCGATGGAATCCGGCGAGCCTACCGATCCGTAGTCGACGCCGGAAGCGCAGCGCCCCTGAAGTCGTTCGGGATGAAGCCACGCGACATCTTCGAGTCGGTAGGCCTGAACAGCTGGCTCGAAATCGATGGGGCCGCATCGAGAAGTGCGCGCAGCGGGCGTTGAAGGCATCGACCAAGTCCTGCCCACCTTCCGGCATCAGGAGAGCCGCAGAATTGATTTCCGCCGCGTACCGGATGGCGGGCACATGACCCTGCACAACTACACCAGCTGGAGCCTGCTCATCGGGACCAGCGTCGAAATCCGCTACAAGGGCCGAACACTCCGAACCGGAATTGTGGAAGACGCCATGCCCGACTCGTCAACCCTTTGGATCGCGCAGCACGGCGTGCAGCCAAGGAAACTGTACGAGGCCTCCCTTGGCTATCAGGCATGGGTTGAACCTCAACAACTCTTAGGGCCGCTCAGCTACCGAGCGGCGTGCCCGGATGCTCTACACGGGCGAAGCTGATCACTGGCGTTGGGGCCAGCCTCCCCAATCGAGAGAGCACCAGAAATCGAGACACGAGAAGGTTAGACCCATGAAACCCACTATTGACTTGCCAATCGCATTCACGGCGACCGACCGCACCGGCATGGAACGCCAACTCGACGAAGCCGTGAGCGTCGCCAGGACACTGGCCATGCACGAAGGGCGTCTGGGAATTCTGGTCACAAGGCATGACTGTGATTCCTTTACGGTCGACCTGAGTGATGCCGTGCCCTTCGGGCTGACCCTCGAACATCAGGACTGGTGACCCAACCACGGCAGGGCTGATAGTCGGACGCCAACAACCTAGGTTGTCTTACGGCTATTGGTGACCCTTTCCGTAACCCCCCCGCAAACTGACATCAAACCCTTCCGGGCAGCAGCTTGCCATATTCTCCATTATTGGTGTTTCAGAGTGTGTTCCGAGGTGTGTTTTAGCCCTTGATTCAATGGGCCTTTTCGTGGGATCATGAACTATGACTGCAGTGACAGGCGCCCGCGGCGGGCTGAAGGCGCACCAGGATTCCATCCGGCTGGCCGACGACGTGCTGGTCCGGGATCTGAGGGACCTGCTGGGTGCGAAACTGGTCGCGTACATCGGGTCAGTGAAGGAAACCCGGGCCGTCCGGCAGTGGGCCGACGGGGAGCGGAAACCCTCCGCCGACGTGATGCACCGGTTAAGGACCGCCTACCACGTGGCCGCCCTGCTGGCGGAGCGTGATTCCCGGGCCGTGGTGCAGGCCTGGTTCCAGGGCATGAACCCGCAGCTGGACGATGTCCCGCCGGCGCGCCTGCTCCGCGACGGCCAGCTGGACGACGCCGGCTCGCAGGTGCTGGCCGCGGCACGCGCGTTCGCGGCCGCAGGCTGATCGGTGGTTTTTGCACAACTGACCGCGGCCGAGGCCGCCGGTAAGGTCTGGCGTGTCGGCTTCCGCCCGGAACCGTGGGCATGGAGCGGCTGGGAATGGGCCACCGACGGACGGTTCCCGGGCCGGTGGGACGACCTCCACGGCAACTTCCGCACCATCTACGCCGGCTCCTCCCTCCTGGCGTGCCTTTTGGAGGTTCTGGCGCATTTCCGCAAGGATGCGCGGCTGAGCATGGAGCTGGACGAGATCGTTGAGGACGACGAGGATAAGGTCCTGCACCCCACCATCGCCCCGGGGCAGGTCCCCAGGGAGTGGCTTGAGGTGCGCGCTGCCGCGTCCGCAGAGCTGTCCGGGCGGTACTGTGCGGTGACCGCCTCGGGCAGCGTCGCAGCCCTGTACCCGCACTTCATCGGACTGGCCCTGAGCCTGGGTCTGGCTGACTTTGACGCCGCGGCCCTGAAGGACGCCCGGCCCCGGCACCTCACCCAGGCCGTCGCGGCCTGGCTCTACGAGATGACAGACTTCGACGGCGTCACTTTTACCTCGCGTCACGGTGACGATCTCCAGCTCTGGGCCATCTTCGAGCGCCCCGGTGATCCACCGATCACGCCGAACATCCATAATGTAGTCGGCGAAGAACCACTGCAGCACGACAGGCCGGAAATCAGCAACTCGTTTCGCCTCCTCGGGCTGCAGTGGGAGAACGACTAAGTCGTCTTTTTCAACGGTCTACCACTCCGAAGCGGGCGAAGTCCTCCGCGAAGAAACCCACGAAGAAGCCAAGGCAACCGAAGTAGACACAAGAGAGGAGGGGCCGCCAGACAGCAGCCCCTCCTCTAACATCTGCCAGAACTAGCGGGTAAGGCCGTTCTTGCCTCTCTCCGAGCCCACTGCTGCCCCCGTGCGCGATTTTCTGGCCTTGACGGCTCCCTTTCCCATGGTCACCGCTGCGCTGGGGTGTGTGCCCTCGCTGCGTGCGGCTGCGAGGCGTCCGCGTATCTGGGTCTCATTCGCGCCGGTGTTGGCCAGGGACTCAGCGAATTTCTCGTGGTGTTCGGCCGAGCCGTAGTCGGCCGCCGATGTGCTCTCCGTTTTGAGGCCCTGGTCTTTGAGCCGGCTGCTGTCGTTGCCGGTGACGCGGTTCTCGATCTCGCGGCCGAGTCCTTCCATGCGGGCAAAGAGTTCCTTCTCAGCGCGTTCGTACCGCTGTTCCACTGACGCCCGTTCGGAGCCTTGGAAGCCGCCCTCTGCCAGGAGTTTGGCTTCGTGCATGTCCTTGGCGGCTTTCACAAATTCGGGATCCTCGAAGTGCGAGGCGCCGGCCCCGTTGATGTTCGCGGTGGTTTCCTTCCGCAGCTGGTCAAGGTCGGGTCCGTGGATGCCGTCTTTGCCGATGAGGAACATGCGTTCCTTGATGTCGGCGTCGGCGACTGCAACGGCTTTGGGGGTCTTGGCGTTGTGAGCCCGTTGCAGTGCCTGGGCCAGCTCGGGGTTGGCCAGGTACTCCAGGGGCACCTCGTGGCGTTTCATCTCGGGGGCCAGTTTCGCGGCCTGGGCGCGGAGTTCTTCTGCGCGGGCTGCTGCGAGAAGCTGCATGGCTTTCTCGTGTTCCGCGGCGGCTCTGCGTGTCTCTTCTTGGCCGCGCGCCAGCTCATCCTGCCGGGCCTTTTCCGTGGTGATGGCCTGGATCCCTGATTCCAGGTAGGCGGCGTCCGGGCCGACGTCGTGGGTGTCGATGCCGTAGCGGGTGAGAACTTCCTGACGGATCTTCTCCGACGCTGCCAGCGCGGCCGGGTCCTGGTCCTTCCAGCCTTCGGCGACGGCGTGTGCCGTGGCGATGTCGCTCGGCTGCGCCTTGTCCCACCACTGGTCCTTGCCCACGGGTGTCAGCGCTGCGTGCGCGGCACTGCGTTCAGCAGCGAGGCGTGCCTGGGCTTGGTGCGCTGTCTGGGCGTCCTGGTGTTCCTGTTGCCGCTGGCTCTCCTGGCGTCGGCGTGCCAGTGTCTCGGCAATGCGTGAGGCGATCATCAGCGACTGCCGCAGACCGCCGTCCAGGACGTCATCCATTCCATCTGATTCACTCATGCTGTTCCCCTTGCAGTTTGGTGGTGGACTTTATCGGTCGAGGCCCGACCCGGAGTCGCGTCGGCTGGGCTGGGAGGTCTTTGCCGGTGTCGGCGTCGATGGCACGGCTGATCCCGGACGGATGGGCACCATGCCGCGCCGGGCGATATCGATCGCCCTCTGCGGCGCTGCAGCGTCGGGGGCCGGCTGCTGCTCGGCACCCACCAAAACCGTCTTGGGCATGGTCTCGGTGAACGGGGCCAACTGCTCCTCAACCACCGAACGAATGCGCTGAGCCTCACGGGTCCGACCGGACTGGGCGTGCATTTCATAAACTGCAAAGGCCGTGTTGATCAGCTGCACCATCAGTGCCGTCTGCGCGGCCGTCTTGTTCTTGCTCGACGCGGCCATGAACAACATGGCAGTACCGGCAATCGACGGGAGAGCGACAGGTTTGCTGTGCTGCCTTGGTGCGCGCAACTGGGCGGTGCGGGACAGTTCAGCAGCGGTGGCCGCCAGCGGCCCGGGGGTCGGTTCGAGCCGGTACGACCATGCCGCGAACGCTCCTGATACTTCCCGGGCGGCCTTCGCCCAGGTTGCGTGATCATCACGTGGAACGGTGCGCAACTGGTCCGCCAGGGCGGTCGCGTTGCGCGTGTACTCCACCCATGCCTCTGCCGGCGGCGTTGCATTCTCCGGTCCGGTCTTTGAGACCGTGCGCTTGTTGCGTGCCGCTGCGTTCCACTCCGCTGCAGCTTCCGTGGCGAGGTGCGGGGTGTCGATCCATTCCTCCCGGAGGGCCTCCGAGCTTCAGGTCAGAGGCGAGGGTCCCGCCGCCGAACCAGATAGGCCGCTCACCCTGGGGGGTCGTTCAGCTACGGAGTACCCAACAACGACGTCGGTGGTGTTCTTGGCGTAGCGCGGCCGAACCAGCAGGCCGGTGTCGCGGGCCCGGCGTACGAACTCAGCTTCGGTCGCTGAGGCACTGGCGCTGGCCCGTACTTTCCGTGCCAGTGATGACCGGTGCATTTCGCGGTCGTCCCTGACGGCGGTGGCCTTCTCGGCCCGGTCGTATCCGCGGGTGGCGTGCACCGTGGAGAGCTGTTCCAGACCGTACTTGACCTCAAGCTCGCGGCAGGTCTGCTGTGCACGCTTGTAGTCACCATGGGTCGATGCTTTGGTGCCGTCCTCGCGAACCAGCGAGACAGCCAGGTGAATGTGATGGTTACCGTTCTCGGACGTGCCGTGGTTCACCGCGGCCCACCGGCACCGGGCCTTGCCGCTGGCCTCGGTGAAGCCCATGGAGTCCACGAAGTCGTTCGCGATATCGCCCCACTGCTGATCCGTCAGTGCACCCTCTTCGGCGCGCAGACTCAGCGAGCAGTGCCACACGCTGGCGTCCTTGTACCCGACGTGCACGCGCTCCTTCTTCGCCGCGTCCCACTGCATGTCTTTGATCTGAACCGAGACACCGAACATCTTGCGCGGCCGGTCCAAATGCTTGGCGATCGCCAGGGCATCGTCCCGGTCCAGAACACCGTCGTCGTACCACGCCATGATTGCAGCATCCCCTGCTACCAGGTGAGGATCCTGGTGGGCGTTCTTCGTCTTGTTGGCATCGGTCGATGCCAGGTAAACCATGAGCCCGCCCATACGCGAACCGCGAGTGATGTTCGGAATCATCCCTGCATCAGCCCGTCAATGGCGTCGTCGATTCGCATGGCCACGGAACGTATGTGCTTCAACGCTTCGCGCGCCTCAGCGGGTAACTCGCTCGTGGCGTTCGCCTGCCGTGCGAGCTGGTTGATGTTGTTCGAGGAACGGGCCAGAAGGTTGTGCAGGGACATCAGCTCCGCAGCAATGGCGCGGCGTTCCGTAGGTGAATCGGAGTGCTCCGACAGAGCTGACGAAATCAGCAGGTTCGGAACAGTGACCTTCTCGCGCTCAGCCCTGGCGACGAGTGCGGCTTCTTCCTCCACGGTGACCCACACGTCACGGCGCTTCTTGGTCCCTGCGGGTTTGTTCTCACGGCGCCGCCGGGAGAGTCGGGAACGGACGCCATTCTCTTCAGTCACTCGTTCCCCCAATCCTTCGAAAGGCCCAGCGCAGCGACCCCGGAACCGGGGACCACACTGACCAGTGTGCCGCACTCGACCGCCAGTGTCGAGCGCGACAAGCCACTTACACCCGTGTAAGTGTATAGCTTGCTCCGTAAGGTTGACTTTTCGGGTTTTTGGAGCCGCTGTGCACAGTCCTGAAAACCCGAAAAGTCAACGCGGTGGAAAACCCGTAGAGTCGGGGCATGGACATCAACGACATCGCCGCCAAGGCGGCCGCAAAAATTGACGCCGCCCGGGACACCAAAGTCAACGCTGTGAAGACCGCCGCTGCCAGCAGTGTTGAACTCGCAGAAGCAGCCCAGCTACTTTCAGCCGCCGAACAGAAATATGCCAAGGACTACCAGACAGCCCTCCGCGCCGACTGGACCGAATCCGACCTGCGTGGCTTTGGCCTCGACGCTCCTACGAAGAAGTCCGGCGGGCGGCCGCGCGGCCGGAAAGCCGTCCAGGAAGCTGTTCCGGTGGCAGGCGGTTCGGAGCAGTAACCCCTCGCCCACACGTGCACGGCAAAAGCTACTTCCTTCGGGCTTTTCCCGTGCACCTGTGGACGACTGGACCCACCTGACCGCCTGCGCCCAACCACCACGTCACCAACGCGCCCACGTCGCCACGGGGTGGGCGGTGGCTGGGCACAGGCTCAGTACGGTGCGGGGTCGGGAACGGGATGGTTCCCCATGGTCCAAGCCTGTCGCCGCCGACGCAGCACCCGAACGGGGTCGGGTTCTTTTCAGCAGGGACCACACATCGGACAAGCGGCGCGCGGGACCCACAGGCTCGGAACCGGGGACGCTGAAAACCTTCGAAGACTCATGGGGGCAACCGTCGAAGTACTGCCCGCTATTACCACCGTCGCCAAGCGCAGGGCACGCCAGAAACGACAACTATTGTGAGGTGAACGTTTGTGGGTCTGCAAGTCTTTTTCCGGAGACGTAAGCCGGCGGCCAGGGATGCTGTCTCCACTGTCGTTGTAGCAGGTGAGCCGGAGCCCCAGGAGCCGCTGACGCCTCAGCAGATGGCAGAGTTGCAGGACGCTTGGGACGAGCTTGCCGAAGCAGCCAAAGCATCTGAAGTTACGGGCGTTGTCGTTTTCAGAAGTCGCCTGCACCACTTCATGCGGAAGTATGGCCTCGGTGCACAGGACTGTTGACATCCGTTTGTCAGAAGTCATCTGCACTGCCGGCATCTGGTTCCGGCTGCTGCGTACCCTCCTGGACGAACTCACCACAGCCCAGGGACGATATGGCCGGCAACTGGACGACATGCGTCGTGTCTGGGAACACTGCGGTCACCCGTTCCGGGCAGGGCTGTATTCGTGGCAACCGTTCGAAACCCTCCATTGGACCGCCCAGCAGCAGCTGCTCGAAGCAGCAGCAGTCGCGATGGAACTGATCGAAGCCGGCTCACTGACTGCTTTGGGTACCTCCGCCCACCTACTCCTGCCCGAACCCGCCTCCAATGTCGGCGACGGAACCCGGCCCGCCGCACCGACAGCAACGGCCGGTGATCAAAAGGAACCGACTCTGGATGAGCTGTGGGACCGGGTAGTCGCAGCATTTGACGCCGCCGTAGAAGCTGCAAGAGAAGACCAGGAGACCGCCAAAAAACTCTACGACTTCGCGCTATATGGACTCGGCAATCGAGGGTCGGGCAACGGAATCCGCGAAGCATTCACCGAGCTCAAGATCCCCCTCGATTTTCTTTCACATAAAGATAATGGCGAACCCTTTGCATGACTTAGTATAAGTAACGGGTTAAGTGACAGTTTTCAGGATCGTCCAGATTTCGGATCTGGGTGTCACTTAAACGAACGTATAAATAACAGAGGAGCAGTCCCGTGCTGGTTGGATACATGCGGGTCTCAAAAGCCGATGGCTCACAGACCACGGACCTGCAGCGGGATGCACTCCTGGCCGTCGGCATCGACGCGGATTCCCTCTACGAAGACAGGGCCTCAGGAAAGAAGGATGATAGACCCGAGTTGGCAGCGTGTCTCAAGGCACTGCGCGACGGCGACACTCTGGTCGTATGGAAGCTCGACCGGCTGGGCCGGGACCTCCGCCACCTGGTCAACATCGTCCACGACCTGACCGAGCGCGGCATCGGGCTCAAAGTCCTCACAGGCCAAGGCGCAGCCATCGACACCACCACCGCCTCCGGAAAGCTCGTCTTCGGGATCTTCGCCGCACTGGCCGAATTCGAACGCGAACTCATCTCCGAACGCACTCTCGCCGGACTAGCCTCGGCACGGGCACGTGGCCGCAATGGCGGACGTCCCTACAAAATGTCCCCCGCGAAACTCCGGCTCGCCATGGCATCCATGGGGCAGCCCGGAACTAAAGTCAGCGACCTCTGCACCGAACTCGGCGTCACCCGCCAGACCCTGTACCGGCACGTCTCACCATCCGGAGAATTACGGCCCGATGGGTTGAAGCTGCTCACGAAAGGCAAGAATCCATGACTTCCCAATCCCGGCCGGCCGCGGTCATTGGGCAGCTGCACCATATCGAGCTGTTGGTACTCAGCATGCGCCGCGCCAAGGCGTAGTGGGGCAGGTGGCGAGCTCGGATTCACCCCGTTCCGCAGTCGTCCACAGGCCGCAGCTGGCGCCTTTAACGCCACTTATCGCCATCGAAGGTTCCCCCGATATGCCACGATTCTGATGCATTAAGTGGAGGGAGCATCATCCTTTCGGCCAGGAAAAGACCATTCCTTTGGAGTCCCAAACGGCCGATGTGCCCCTCCTGGGTTGGGGAAAGAATTAGGTATGTCAAGGGAAGGCTCGGAGGTGCGGGCCAACCTCTCAACACTTCTGAAACACCGGGAAGCTTGCGATGAAGCGGATAGCGTTAGTTAACAGCAGATGGCATGGTCCGTCCACAGAGCGTCCGCTGCCTGCACTACCAGACTCGGAATTGAAAGAAGAGGTCTGTCGATCCTGCGGCTCCTCCCTCGACATCCTGGACTGCCCCTTCTGCTGGGGATCCGAGCCAGAACATTGCCGGCCCCTGCGCTCCCCGGAGCCTGAGTATCCGTTGAGGGCAGCGTAACCGCGAGCCCTTACATGGGGTCATCGTGCAGCGTCGTTGACGGCGGAAGCAACCTGATCACAGCCGCTGCCGTTTGAGATAGTTGTGCAACGTTGGGATATTGCACCCGTCATCAGGGACCACGGATCGTCCCTTGAAGGATGGGCGTCCCACAAACCAAGGAACTTGAATATCCTGGTCGGAGCTGCAGCTCTCCGGTGTGACTGCCAGGCAGAGATGTTGGCTACGGCTGCAGCGTGCGGGCGTCTCCTGCTGCGGAGCTCCCTGTGTATACGGGTGGTGCGATGGCACGCTACCGCCAGAGAGGTTGCTCCTTTGTCAGCCCGTAAGGGACCTCCGGGCTGACAAAAACTTTGTAGGACGCATACCCGTGTTGTGTCATCATGATGCCGTGGCGGCCCTCGCGGATTGCGTACGCGCGGACGGTGTCCACTGCGGAGGTTAGCTCGCTCTGCAAGCTATCCGGGTCGTCTACGGTGACTTCCAGAATCGGACCGGGGTGCTGGGTGATCATCTGGCTTCCTAGTCTTGAATGGCAGCTTGTGGCCGGGTTTGCATCACGGCCGGTGGGAATCCAGGACGGAGCGCTTTAGGTGCCACATAGGGCACGGACGTCACGACCCTCACGTATGGTTTCGAACCGGTTCCAGGCCGCTGAGGAGCACCGAAATTCCGAAGTCGAAGGAATCCGGCTCCTGATTTTGAGTTAGTCCTGTTGCCATTGTGGGGGTGAGATTTTCTGTGCCCGACCTGTCCATGCGTCGTGCCCCTTCCTCAGCCAGTACCGATCCGAGGATAAACCTGTCCAAGGTAGTGATGATGAGTTGGATCTTTGTCCCATCAAAACCTGCCGCGGCGAGGTTTTCAGCCCAATATTGGCGGATCCGGCCAGCTGCTGGGTCAACGAGCGGAGACGCCGCCAACACAGCCACGAGCCTTGAATGACGTGCGCAGGCCCCGTGGTACTGCCGGGCCCCGTGTTCAATCGCACGCCAAGCCGGAAGTGGTGCAGGCAGAAGAAAGTCTTTGAAGATCCGTTCTCTCATCAGCTCGATGATGTGGCGTCGTCCAGTCACATGGTTGTAGAGCGCAGATTGCCGGACCTGTAGATTGTGGGCCACCTTTTGCATGGTGAAGTCTCCCTGCAGGGCCATGATTTCTGAGGCAGCATCAATGATGCCTTCGACGGAAAGCAGCGGCGTGACTGGGCGTCCCACTGGGTGCCCTCCTTCTACAGATGCGTTTCTCGTGTCTGCAAGCAGACTTGACACGACTGCCGACGCCGTTTCGGGGCGGCGCCAACCATGTCTCGGGGACGGCCGCTCCCGAGCCGGTTTGCGGGTGGTGGATCTGCCGCAAGCCTGGCCCGGAAGCGGACTGCCGTGGTGGCCCACGGCTATGCCGATAACATTGGTTGATGGTCCTCTCGGCCGCCTGACTCGGCTGCCGTGGCAACTACGGACATTTTTGGGTGCCCTCCATCATTGCGGGACGGACTCTTCCAAACGGGAATGCGTGATGGCCGTTGCCGCGCGCCGTCCCATCCGGATGGCCCCGTCGACGTGCTGGTAGCCAAGTCCTGCGAGATCGCTGGATGCGAACTGGATGGGACCAACTGGTTGGCGTTGGTCGGGACCGAAACGGGTCAGTCCCCCGAGGTCGAAGCTTGCCGCGTAGGCGCCTCTGGTCCATTCTTCGCTTGCCCAGTCGCTCTCGTAGTAGACCTCTGGGGCCAGGGCCTCCGGGCCGTAGTAGCCTGCAAGCGACTCGAGGATGCGCTGTTTGCGCTCGTCGGCCGAGAGCATGAGGACGCCGTCGGCGTTTTCGTCGGAGACGAACCCCACGAGGGTGCCGCGGCTGTCTTCGTAGTTGGTGTTGTCGTATGCCTCGTGTACCAGCTGGTAGGGGCTGAAGGCGGTACCGGATAGTCCGTTCTCCCGCCAGAACGGGCGGTCGTACACGGCGTGGACCTTGATGACCAGGCCCAGGGAGAGGTGCTGGTGGAGCTGGTGCTGGCGACGGGGCAGCGGCGGTTCGAACGACACCCGGCTTATGAGGTTTGGCGGGACGGCCATGATGGCGTGTTTGGCTTGAACGGTGAGGCCTTCGGCGACGGCCGTGACGCCGTTGTCGTTCCATTTCAGCGTGTGGACCGGCTTTCCGAGATGGATGTCGGAGCCCAGCCGCTCAGCGAGCAGGAGGGGAACCTGCTGCAATCCGCCGATGACGCGCTTGTCCAGAATAAAATCCGCGTCAACCAGGTGGCTGAAGCTCCCAGCGCTGGCTGCCATCAGAAGCGCCTGAAGGGCAGAGAAGGCGTGGGCTGGCTTGGTCAGCATGGCGCCCGCGATGAACATACCAATGTTGTCCCGCGCTTCTTTGTTGTCTGTTTGGCTGCGCAGCCATCCGTCAAAGGAAATCCGGTCGAGTTCCCGCGCCCGGAGGTGGTTCCATGGCTCATCTGCGTCGATCTCGGCCGTGAGGGCGTCGAGCCGCTCGATGAGCACTTCCATGACCGAAGCCGTGTCCGGATCCACGGGAAACATCGGTCCTGCAAACCGCGTGAGATCTCCTTGTTCGCTCCGGTAGATGCTTTCGCCGGCCTGGTACCGTGAAAATGTCTCCAGACCGAGTTCGGCGATTGTCTCCATCAGGGCGTCCTGGTCGGGGGAAACCCATTGCCCGCCTATTTCCAGCACCGCCCCGTCGATGACACCGGTCCAGATCCTGCCGCCCACACGGTCTCGGGCTTCGAGAACGGCGACACTCAGTCCCGCGTTCCTCAATTCGTGAGCGGCGGTCAGGCCGGCAGCTCCCGCCCCGATAATGACGACGTCCTTTTCAATGTGTTCCATGTGATACCTCAAATCTGTAGGTCCAGCGCTGTGCGGAATGACTCCGTTGTAGATGCCTGGCAATATGTCCGCTGGGGTCCGGCGGGGCAGGGCAGAGAGCCTCGCGCCGCGGCCTCTGGTCCGCCGATATGAATGGCGCAAGGGGGCAGTTCCACCGGATTGTTGGTCTAACTGCGTTCGGTGCGCGGACGGAGAGGATGATTCGGCCGGTGAACCGGGTCTATTGGAACCCGGCACACCGGCGGCTTGTTGTGCTCTGGGGCTAACCGACGATGGCCGGGTCCAATTCTTCTTCGGCTGTGTCAAGGGACTCGGAAGAATCGATCGATGGCGGGGGGAGAGCTTGTGGGCACCGTAGTAGAGGGCGCCGGCCAGGACCATGGTGATGAAGGGCGTAAGTTGCGAGACAACAGGAAAAGCCGTCTGCTCCGTAAGGATGATTCCAACGGTTGACGCCAGCAGCCAGGCGAGGGCGCCAAGGCTTACGGGTTTCAGACTGGCCGGGCGGATGTCCGGGACACGGTCCGTCTTCTTCCAGTTCAGGCCGATGTAGACCAGTGCGATGGCAACCCATGCCGTGACGAAGACTCCCTGCCAGGCCAGCGCTTTCAGCAGGTAGCTCAGGACGTCGGTGAGCATGAGCAGGAAGGTCAGGGCTCCGGTGACAATCACCCACACGTAGCGGGGCAGATTCAGGCGGAAGGCCCGGCTGGCGAAAGCGGAGAGATTCTCCGATGCCACGAAGTAGTTGGCAGTGTTGATGCGCGTCTGGGATACGAGGATGACCAGCAACCCGGCAAATCCCAGGGAGGAAATGAATGCCTGGACGACTCCGGTTTCGGATGCTTCAAGCCCCCATGCGCTCATGATGTAGATGCCGATGAGTCCGTTCAGGGCGAACGCGAAGGCGTAGAAGACCCAGCCAAAGGCGACGGTTCCGAGGAACTTTTCGTCTTTTTCCCGGCCGAGGCGTGCGTAGTCAAAGGTGTACATCATGAGGACGTAGACACCCATGTAGATCAGGTAGGAGGTCAGCCAGCCTGGCAGCGTGGACGCGGCAGCAGCGTGCCCGATCCAATCGCTCGGTACGCCTTTGAGGAGCGTTGCGGCTACGACGACAGCGATGAGGCCGGCGACATAGAACGGCAGCAGAAAGCCGTTGAGGCGGTCGAGCCAGTTCTGCACGCTGCCCACGGCCAGGGGGATCGCATAGATGACAACAATGCCATACCAGAGGACCATGCTGCCGCCGAAGAATTCGTGGAACGCGACGGCGATGATCGATCCTTCGAATACTGCGTAGTAGATGGCCGTGGCCGCGAGAATGAGGGAGGCGAGGGCGGAGCCGACCAGACCAAAAAGGGTCCGGGAGAACAGGCTCACGGTCAGTCCGGTCCGTGCCGCGTAGCGGGATAGGACGAGATTGATGGCGCCGTAGGTTGCGATGCTCAGCACCATGCCGATCACCGTGTTGAGGACACCGACTGCTCCTGCTGAAGCGACTGCGATGTAGAGCCAGAACATTGCGGAGAACAGTGCCCACCACGCCATTGTGACGGACCACTTGCCGACGCGCTTCGAAGCGGGCAAGACGTAATTTGAGTACGACAAAGTTTCACCTCTTAGGTGTGATCAAACTGACGGAACCGGCGGCGGAGACCGCCGGTTTTTTGCCTTGTTGACCCCTAGGCCAGCTGCAGACGGCCGAGGGTTCGGCCCGTGCCCTGGGCGTTTCGCTCAGGGTTACCGCAGCAACGGGGTCATTTGTCCGGGAGCATTTCGCGCCGACAGATCCATGTCTGCGCTAATGGGCGTTCCGCCAAGGCATACCGCCACCGGTTGTTGCCTCCAGCGCGACGGCAGCGGATTTTGGCCGCCGGGAGTCTGGATTGGCCGAGTAGGTACCACTGGAGATCACGAACAGGGACGGAACTCCTGGGGTTTCGAGGGATTTGATCGCGCCATGTTTGGGCTAACCTGGCCCGCCGCTGATGGAGGACCGTCCCTCGGAATCAGTGAAACACGGTCCGGTCGCATTGAGCGGAGTCGGCCGAAAAGATCATCCTTTCGGCCACGAAGAGATCATTCTTTTGGGTTTCCGAACGGCTGATGTGTCCCTCCTCACGCGGGGAAACAATTGAACATGCACCCGTTTGGACGACGTTCGCCGGGAACAGCCGGTCTGGCCCTTCCACGCCAGGCGTCGTCTACACATTCCCCAGGGATCAACGAAGCGACCGCGGGAGCGGGAGCCGCAAGAACAAAGAACAGAGGACATTGTGGCCTACAGAATTTCAGTTGACACCGGTGGTACGTTCACGGACGTTGTTATCACCGACCATGACGGAACCATCCACATCGGAAAGGCGCTGACGACGTACCTGCGTGCCTTCGATGGAATTGCCCAGGCCATCGAGCAGGTGGCGACCGAGCTTGGTGTCAGCACCTCAGCCCTTCTCGCGGACGCGTCGCACTTTGCCTATGGGACGACCCGGTCCACGAATGCCATCGTCGAACACAAGACTGCGCGTACTGCTTTTCTGACAACGGCAGGATTCCCGGACACCCTGTTGTTGCGCGAGGGCGGGAAGCTCGGTGGAGCGTTCTCCCAGCGCGAATTCAGCGCCCCCTACGTTCCCCGCTATCTGACTTTCGAGATCGATGAGCGTATCGACAGCAGCGGCGAAGTGTTCAGCCCCCTGGACGAGGCAAGCGTTTTGCGTGCCATCGACCAGTGTCGGATCCACAGTGTCGACGCGGTCGGGGTGAGCCTGCTGTGGTCCACCGTCAACGGTGAGAACGAGCTGCGTGTCGGGGAACTTCTGGACGAACACCTGCCGGGTATCCCCTACACCCTGAGCCACCAGCTGAACCCGGTACTGCGCGAGTACCGTCGCTCGTCTTCCACTGTGATCGACGCCTCGTTGAAGCCCCTGATGCAGAGCTTCCTCGGGGAACTCTCCGATGACCTCCGTGCCCACGGCTTTGCCGGGAAACTCCTGATATCCACAAGCTTTGGCGGTTCGTGGCCTGTCGACAAGATGATCGAGCGGCCGATCTACAGCGTCGGTTCCGGACCCTCGATGGCTCCGCTTACCGCCCTTCAGGCCGGCATCAATACGCTCAAGGACGCGGAACCGAACCTGTTGGTCTGCGACACCGGCGGAACCACCTTCGACGCCGGTCTGATCAGCAACGGCAACATCCACTACAGCGCGGACACCTGGCTAGGCCAGAAATGGACCGGTCACATCACTGGAACGAAGTCCGTCGACGTCCGCTCCATCGGCGCCGGCGGCGGTTCGATCATCAGCGTCGACGGCGGCGGACTCGTCCGCGTCGGTCCCGAGAGCGCCGGCGCTGACCCAGGGCCGGCGTGCTACGGCCGCGGAGGTACGCTCCCGACCATCACGGACGCAGCTTTGGTGCTGGGGTACTTTGACCCGCACGGTTTCATTGGAGGCAAGCTGCGGCTTGACGTTCCGGCGGCCCGCGAGGCACTGCGACCCGTGGCCGAGCGGCTCGGCGTCTCCATCGAGCAGGCTGCACGGGGCGCGCTGATCCTCGCAAGCCAGAACATCGTCTCCGCGGTCCGGGAAATGACGGTCTCGCAGGGCATCGACCCCCGGGAACTGTCCATCGTCGCAGGCGGCGGCGCGAGCGGAGTCAACATCATCCAGATCGCCCGCGAACTCGGCGTCCAGCAGGTCGTCCTGCCCATGACCGCCGGCGCGCTCTCGGCAGCAGGTGCGCTGAACGCGGACATCATCTCGGACTTCACCGTGAGTTCCTTCGCTTCGTCGCGGGACTTTGACATCGAATCCGTGAACCGTGCACTCGCGGCCGTTGAAGCGCAGGCCGATGCATTCATCGAAGACATCGCTTCCCTCGAACCGGTTACAGTGCGTAAATCGCTTAGCGTCGATGCCCGTTACCCGGGCCAGGTGTGGGAACTTGAAACACCCCTTCCCGGACTCCGGATCGAGAGCCATAACGACGTCCAGGCTTTGAATCAGGAGTTCCACCGGCAGCACCTGCGCGTCTTCGCCGTAAACGACCCCGCCGAGCAGATCGAATGCCTTGTCTGGAAGATGCGGGTCACCGCAGTGCTGGACAAACCATCCGTACCGGTCAAGAAGGGCGACGGCCGCCCTGCCGAACCGGTTCGGCACCGAACCGTGCTTTTCGCCGCCGCCGATGTGCCGGAGACGCCCGTGTACCAAGGCGAATCACTTGAAGCGGGCACAACGGTGTTCGGTCCCGCCATCATCTTCCTGGCCACCACGACGCTCGTCGTAGACCCGGGTGCCACCGTATTCGTCGCGACGAGCGGCGATTTCATCATCGATGCAGGAACCAACGACCAGGCCGCAGAGCTTGTCGCCGCCGAGGAGGCACACGCATGAAAACCGACCCCATTCTGATGGCCGTCATCTCCAACCGGTTCGACAGCATCGTGCGGGAAATGGAGAACACTCTGCTTCGCACAGGCCGCAGCGGGGTGCTGAACATGGCGCGGGACTTCTCTTGCGCCATCACAACCGGCGAGAACGAACTGCTCTCATCCGCAGAAGGCCTCCCGTGCCACATCTTCGGTGCGCACCTGATGACGGGCGCCATGACCGAGCTGCACGCTGATCTGGCGGACGGTGACGCGTTCCTGCACAACGACCCGTATCGCGGAAACTCTCACGCGGCCGACCACACGATCCTTGTGCCCGTGTTCTTCGAGGGCGAGCACATGTTCACGACCCTCGCCAAGGCCCATCAGGCCGACGCCGGCAACTCGGAGCCTTCAACCTACATGCCGTTCGCCAAGGACGTCTACCAGGAAGGGGCGATCGTCTTCCCGTGTGTCAGGGTCCAGAAGGACCGCCAGGATGTTGCCGACATTATCCGGATGTGCCGTTCGCGCATCCGTATCCCCGACCAGTGGTACGGCGACTACCTCGCCATGGTCGGGGCGGCGAGAGTCGCCGAAGCCAGGCTCAAGGAACTGTGCGAACGTTACGGGAAGGACATCGTCAAGCAGTTCATCAAAGACTGGATGGACTACTCGGAAGAGAAGATGGCGCAGGCCATTGCCAAGCTGCCCGCAGGGACGACCCTTGGCATAGGGAAGCACGATCCGATCGAAGGCATTCTTCCGGACGGCGTCGAGATCCGTGTAAAGATCACGGTCGACCCTGCCGGAGGGCGCGTCAAGCTGGACCTGACGGACAATATCGACTGTGTCCCGGCAGGCATCAACGAGTCTGAGGCCTGCACCGTAAGCAACGTGATGACAGGCGTGTTCAACTCGCTGGAATCCGGGATTCCTGCCAACTCCGGGTCCTTCCGCCGCATTGAGCTGCTGCTGCGCGACAACTGCATCGTCGGTCGCCCCCAGTTCCCGCACTCGACGTCGGTGGCGACCACCAACATCGGTGACCGCCTTACCGTCACCACGCAGAAAGCAATCGCCGACGCGTGGGACGGATTTGGGGCAGCAGAGGGAGCAACCGGCCTTGGCCCGGGTTTCTCCGTGGTCTCCGGCACCGACCGTCGACAGAACGACGCGGCTTTCGTCAACCAGGTCTTTCTGGGATCCCAGGGCGGACCGGCAAACCCCGACTTTGATGGTTGGGTCACCTATGGCCTCGCAGTCGCTGCCGGACTCATGTTCCGCGACAGCGTGGAGCTGTCGGAACTGAAGTATCCCTTCCGTGTGGGTGAACTGCGTATCCGCCAAGACTCCGAAGGCGCCGGGCGCAGGCGCGGGGCCCCCGGTGCCACGGTGCATTTCGGCCCGAAATGGGACCCCATGGAGGTCGCCTACGTAACTGACTGTGTCTCGTTCCCTCCGCGCGGTACACAAGGTGGCCTCCCAGCTGCTCGGAACATCCCGTTCAAACTGGACCGCGATGGCAAGGAAACCGAGATCCGGCCTCTGGGTACCATTACACTCCAGCCCGGCGAGGAAATCGGACAGCACTCCACCGGCGGTGGCGGCTACGGTCCGGCTTTCGAGCGCGAAACTGAACGCGTCAGGCAGGACGTTTTGTCCGGATTCGTCTCCTTCGAGCGGGCCCGGGAAGTGTACGGCGTGGCCTTCACCAATGAGCAGGCGACAGCTGAACTGCAGATCGATGCCGCTGAAACGTCCCGCCTGCGCGCACGCCACGCGTCGGCCTAACCAGGAAGCATAGGTGTCACGGGTGTCTGAACTGAACACCACAGGGTCAGGCACCCGTGGCATGCCCGTTAGCTGTGAAAGAATGTGGCCGTGAGCTCAAAAGAAGCCTCTGATCGGCTGAAAAGGGCCGCCTTCGATGCGGTGCCGCTCGCAACTGCCATCTTCCGCAAGGAGCGCGCCGACAGGCTGGTGTTTCTCGACGGGAACAGCGAGTTTGATGTACTGCTCCAGGAAAGTTCTAAAACGGACCAAGGCGCCGCGATCAGGCCAGGGGCAGCCCTTAGCAAACTGGTGGCCGCCTCTCTCTCCACGACGTCCGAGCCTCACACCGTTTCCGTCCAGCTAGGTGAACATCAGGGAGCCTTCCGGTTGAGGGGCAGGCCCTTCAGCGTGCCAGATGACCCGGCTGAATACGTGGTTGTCCAGCTCAGGGCGCTCACAGAGCAGGAGTCCACAGAGCATGATCTGCATTCGACGATCCGGCAGCTCAAGGACCTTCTGGACAACTCGACGGCCCTGATGTACACCAAGGACCTCAGCGGGCGGTACGTCATCGTCAACGACTATTTCGCCAGGCGCTTTGGCACGAGCGCGGAATCAATCATCGGCCTCACCGATCACGATCTCTTCGCCGGACCGATCGCCGATGTCTACCGCGATAACGACAACATGGTGATCAGAACCTGCGATTCCATTGAAGTCGAAGAACCGCTCGCGATAATAGGCGACCGGACCGACCCTGACGAGGACAGCCGCTGGCTCTCCATCAAGTTCCCCCTAATCGACGATGCGGGCCGCCCCTACGCGCTCGGTGCGATCTCCACCGACATCACCGACCGCAAACGCGCCGAGAGAGCGGCCCGCGACGCCATGCACGAGGCAGAACGCGCCAACCGATCGAAGAGTGAGTTCCTGTCCAGGATGAGCCACGAATTGCGCACACCGCTGAATGCCATCCTCGGCTTCGCCCAGCTGCTTCAGGACCTCCCGCTCAGCCCCAGGGCAGCCGAAAGCGCCGGCCACATCCTTGATGCCGGCAACCATCTGCTCTCCCTCGTCAACGACGTGCTTGACATCACCTGGATTGAAGCAGGAGCCCCCGGCATTGCCACGACCCCCGTGCGAGCCATCGAATCCATCCACCAGGCCCTCGAGCTCATGCGCCCGCTCGCGGCGGCCCAGGATATTGAAATCGCGAGCGACCTGCACGGTGCCCTGCACCGCTACATTCTGGCCGACACCCAACGGCTCCGGCAGGTTTTCCTGAACCTGCTCGGAAACGCCGTTAAGTTCAACAGGGCGCAGGGTGCGGTCCGCGTCTGGTGCGAACTCGCAGAGGGATCCCTTCGCTTCCTCATCACGGACACAGGCCCCGGCATGTCCGAAGACGACGTTCAACGGCTGTTCACGCCCTTCGTCCGGCTGGCCCAGGCCGCTGAGGTCGAAGGGTCGGGTCTGGGGCTGGCGCTTTCCAGGAAGCTGGTCGAGGAAATGGGCGGTGTCCTGGGCATCGAACACACGGCCCCGGGAGAAGGATCGACCTTCTTCGTTGAGATGCCGCTCGGGCCCGAACCGGAGGAAGAAGTCCCAGTACCGGAATCCGGGATCGGAACGGTCGTCATCCCCGGCGGGGCAGAGGCGACCATCCTGCATATCGAGGACACCTACGCCAATATCCGCTTGGTCGAGAACATCATTGCCGGGATGGGCGACCTCAACCTCGTCTCCGCGACCAGCGGCAGATCCGGAATCGCCCTCGCCCGCGAGATTTCCCCCAGCTCATCCTGTTGGATGTGAACCTGGCTGACATGTCAGGCATTGAGGTCGTGAAGCAGCTGCAGCAGGACGAACGCACACGACGAATCCCCGTCATTGTCCTCTCGGCCGATGCAACGCCTGCCCGCATCGCAGAGCTGCGCGGCATCGGAATCCTGGACTACCTCACCAAGCCCTTTGAAATCCACCACTTCGCACGAACCATCCGCAGCGCTTTGGCGCTGCCATGAAGATCCTCACCGTCTTCATCGCCGACGACCACCCCGTGTACCGGGAAGGGCTGGCCCGAAACTGGGAGGCAGTACCGCAGATCAATGTCGTGGGATCCGCAGGAGACGGCAGAAGCGCACTGGCGGCCATCCGGAAGTTGAATCCCGACGTGGCAGTCATGGACCTGAAACTGCCCGAACTCGACGGCATGCAGGTCCTGGAACTGCTGTTCGCCGAAGGCTCGCCGACCCACATACTCGTGCTGACCGCCTACATGGACAGCACGACCGTCTACCGGGCCTTCGCCCACGGCGCACGAGGATTCCTCGAGAAAGCCGCATCCTTTGACGAGATCACCGACGCCGTCCTTCAGGTCGGCGCGGGCGGAACCGTCATCGCCGCCTTCGCCCAGGACCTTCTCGCCCGGGAACTCCGCACCCGCAAGGACACCCCGGAGAAGCCGGTTCTTTCCTCCCGGGAAGTCGAGATTCTCCGACTCGCAGCTGACGGGCACTCGGGCCAAAAAATCGCCAGCGAACTCCACATCTCCCTGGCGACCGTCAAGACCCACCTCCAGCACATCTACGACAAACTCGATGTCTCCGACCGTGCCTCCGCCGTCGCGCAAGCCATCCGCCGCGGCTTCCTGCGCTAACAATCACCGACCGCCATGCGCACGAAGCATCGTGAACTGCAAGTGGGCGTACTTGCATCCCACTTCAATGGACCTGGAACGGCGTCCACCGAGTTGGACCTGTGGACGTCCGTCGTAGCCAGTGCAGTCGACTTCTGACATTTCGTGCAGTTGTCTTCTGAAAATGACATTGTTGCCGCTGGGCTCAGGTTAGCAAGCGTGCACGAAACTCAATACAGGGCCGCGTTGTTCATTTTCCGGTTTCGTGCACGGTTGCGTGCAAAGGGCGCTGTCCGGGTTCCGCGAATTAGCGCGGAGTCGGGAAGCTTGCGTCGTCCGGCTTGACCCGTGCACGCAAACGACCGATTCCGTGCAAAGGCTGCCGGATCGAGCCATCCCTGAAACTAAGTCGGGCCCTTGGCTTGGATGTAGCATTTGTTCTTCTTAGACATCAGAGGGCTTCGCCTCCGGGGCGACCCGTTGCAACAAGGCGTTGTGCACCTTCTCCAGTGTGCTGCTACGTGCCTCGGCACTGGCGAGCTTCTTCTCCGCCTCCGCTGCCGCGCCGGCAGCAGCGCGTTCTGCTGCACGGGTGTCTTCCAGCTCAGTGCCCAGGGCGGCCAGCCGTTGCTCCAAAGCCTCCGCCGTGGACTGCAGAGCGGTGATGCGGGCCTGATGTTCGGCGGCCGCGGATTCCTTCTCCGCGGCTGCCTTGTCCAGGTCCGCCACCAGCTCGGCGATTTCCAGGTCTTTGTCCTTGCGTTCCTGCGCCCAGGCCGTCTCGACGGCGGCGTGCCGCTCGGAAGCCAGCGTAGAGGCGTCAGCCCAGCAGGCCGCGGCGAGCCGCGTGGCCTGTTCGAGCAGGGCCGGCGGCGTCGCTGCCACCTGTCCCCCGGCGGCGAGCTTCTCCTCTGACCATTCCTTCAGGTAGCGGGTAGCGTCCGCGTTGCTGACGCCGGCGGTAGCCCGGACCGTGGAGACGGTCGGGCGGCGCTCAGCGCTGATCTGCTCGGCGGCGGCAAAGACGCGGTCTTTCACACTCGTCGTCATGGCGGTTTCTCCCAAAAAGTAGTAGGAGTAGTAACGATACTACTCCTACTACTACTTTTCAATGCTTTAGAATGGCGGCTCGGAGTCCGGGCCGCCGGCGCCGCTGGTCTGTGGTGTGGCCCAGGGGTCTTCCTGCGGCGCCGCTTGGCCTGTCGGCCCAGTGTTGCCCTGGTTGCCGAACCCACCAGCTCCTTGTCCCCCTGGGCGGTGCTGCGCTGGGTGCGGTTGATTTTCGCATTTGCATACCGGAGGGAAGGGCCGATTTCGTCCACTTCCAGTTCGATCACGGTGCGCTTTTCGCCTTCCTTGGTCTCGTAGGAGCGGGACTTCAATCGTCCGGAGACGATGACCCGCATGCCCTTAGTCAGGGACTCGGCCACGTTCTCTGCCGCTTCGCGCCAGACGGACGCCCGGAGAAACAGGGTCTCGCTGTCTTTCCATTCGTTGCTTTGCCGGTCAAAGGTCCGGGGCGTGGAGGCGATGGTGAAGTTTGCCACCGCGGATCCCGAGGGGGTGAAGCGCAGCTCTGGGTCGGAAGTGAGGTTGCCAATCACGGTAATAGTGGTTTCGCCTGACATTGGTGTTGCCCTTTTCTCTCGGTTTAGAACAGTGCGTTCAGTGGTTTGATATCGGGGATGTCGCCATACTTTGGCCAGCCAGTGCCTTTCTCGCACGCCAGGAACCGCTGGGTGAGGTCGCCGCTGATCGGTTTGCCCTCTTCGGCGTATTCGGGCTGGGAATAGAAGTCGATGATCTCTGCGACGGTACCGCGTCCGTGTGCGGACCAGCCGGAGAAGTTGCTTCGATGTGGTTCGGTGGGGTCCCGCCGTCCCTGTGGTGGTTCGAGGTAGCCGGTGATCTTGCTTGGAAAGCTGCTGTTTCGTGCCATGGCCTATACCTCTGCCGTGGCGATTTGGCGGACTTCGCGGAATGAGTGGGTGTTCTGTTCCAGCCAGCGGTGAAGCTCGTCTTCCGTGGTGGTTGCCTTGATCTTTGTCTTGCCCTGGTGTGAGTCGTAGATGGCGAACCAGATGGTCATGGTGTCCTCCAAAGCTTGGTGGCCCGGCACCCGGGGCGTGTTCCTCCGGGTGCCGGGTGGTCTTTAGTCGGTGGTGGGGATTCCAGCGGCGAGAAGGTCTTCCCAAAGGGCGGAACCTTCGATGTCGGTCCAGTCCGAACCGGCGCGGACGTCCGGGGCGCTCCCCCGGTGTTCCCAGATTTCCAGTCTGCTCATGGAGCCCTTGTCGTCGAGGATCAACCTGGTTGCCGGCTCGTCGTTCTCCGGGGATCGGTAGAGGGCTGCGACATGATGGCCGTCAATGTCGTGCACTTCGGGCAGCTGGTCCGAGCAGACAAGGAAAGGATTGGCTTTCAGCAGCGTTTCGGCGTGCTGGTCCCCGTAGATTCCTGAGTCGATGGCGCGCCGATCAAATACCAGCGGTTCAATATCGGTCACTTCGTGTTCTCGCCCGGATGTCTTGGCGGTGATTGTGGGGAGCATCCCCGAACCGTGCATCACGTCGATGTACTGGTGGAGCCGGGCTGTGGTGATGACGGGGGTTTCGTGGTGTGCCCGTACCCAGGATTCCAAGCCTTCGCGACTGATGGTGACGTTGGCGCGTCGTTCGGAGGATTCCCGGACGGTGATGGTCACGTGCAGCATGTCTGCGGAGTTGGTTTCGACGCGGGGGCCGGCTGTCAGGGTGTGCTTCTTCATGGTGTTCTCCTTGCGTAGGAAGGGGGGTCCGGCAGGTGCTGTGTCCGCAGCGTCTGCACGTTGGTGGGGGAGCGGCTAAGCGGTCAGCTGAGCCAGTTCCTCGATCTTGTCTGGTCGGAATCCGGACCAGTGGTCTTGGTCGGTGACGACCACGGGAGCTTGCAGGTAGCCCAGTGTCTTGATGCGGTCCAGCGCTTCGGCGTCGGTCGAGATATCTACCGTCTGGTGGGCAATGGCTTTCTTTCCCAGTGCCCCGCTCGGTTGCGTCGCACTGCACGCATCCTGGCTTGGTGTACACGGTGACCGTCATAGGGATCAGCTCCATCTTTTCGTCGGTTCTGGTTTCGCTCGTCTGCCTTCTTGATACTATTATGATATCACTTTGATATCACTATGAATAGTGGCAGCGGCTGTTTTTCCCGTGAATACTAGGAAGGGCGGGATTCCGGTCCCGCCCTTCCTTTGGCTATTCGCCGGCTTCCATGACTCCTACGTCGTACCCGCCCCATGGGCTGCGTCCGGGGACGTAGCGGCCACTCATAGCCGTCCGTGCCGTCCTGACCGGCGCTCCGGGATACTGCCATTCCTTGGGGTAGTCCTCAGGAACGTTGAATTTGTATCCCCCGTTGGGCTTCATGGCTGACGTGACCAGTGGCAGGTACTGCCATCCTGGCCAGCAGTGGTTGAGCATGTCCTCCACGGCTTGGTTCTCGTTCTCGTGGATTCCTCCCCACCAGTCGCAGTCGTGGCAGTGGACGCGGTACAGGAGGTCTCCCATGCACTGGCAGTCCGGGTTGCGCCAGTGCTCGTTGCAGCGCAGGTCCGCTCCGTAGGTGAAGGTGCGGTGGGCGGATCCGGCAGTGACGTTCCTGCCCGTCTGGTTTTCATTCCACTGGCGGCTCCAGTTGGATACCCCCATCCGCCCCTCGCTTTTGGCCCGGTACTCATAGGCGGCGTCCAGCTCGTCCGGGTGGTAGTGGCCAACGGTGAAGTGCAGCGGGGCCGTGGGCAGGGTTTGCAGTTCAAGTAGGGTGAGAAGGTCAAGCTGGCCGGTCAGCACATCTGTTGCTGTCATGGTCCAATCTCCTTATTGCGTAGGGATGAGAGTCGCTTGGCGAGGGTGGGTTCTGTGTCCGCAGGACCCACCCGCTTTATATCTTGTTGATACTATAATGATATCGTTTTGATAGTACGCACTCAAGGTAAATCCCCGTAATTACGCGGATTCTTCGCCCTCCCTCATATCTCCACCGCGCCCCAAGGTTCCGATGCGTGCGGGCCGCTGCTCCCCGCCCGACCATTGCGTCGTCCCTGCTGAAAAGAACCTGACCCCACCCGGTGGTGCGTCGGCGGCGACAGGCTTGGACCATGGGGAACTCTGCCGATCCTGGAAGATTGTCAGACCCCCACTGCACACTAAAAGGAGGCCGTCCGGCCTATTTTTTCGGTGTGTCATTCGAACACATATTCGATAAGGTGTGTTAGTGAACCGGGAGCAAGCGACCCAGCTGCAGGCGCAGTACGCTCGCCGTGCCGGCCCGATTGGGCTGACGGTGGAGGAGCTTGATTTCGAGCATTTCCCGTCCAAGAACGGGTATCCGGGAATACCAGTGAAGGCGTGGATCAGATTTCCGAACTGCGCGGAGTTGGTGGACGGAGAAGTGTTCGCCTGGACAGCCAAGGCCGCCGAAGTGACCTGGAAGGACGGCCCGGTGACGTACCGGACGTGGGTGTGGAGTTCGGCGGTCACCCGCCGGGAAGAGTTGATGAACAGGAATTTGGGAGAGCGGACCAACCGTGACAGCAGCAGTAAGTGAAACGATCCTCGACGCTCCCGTGGACGTCCGGTTTACGGCGGCAGGCATTCCCCTGGCGGTCCGTTACGACGGGCGGGTATGGGCTGTGGCGGCAGAGCCGCTGCACTGGTTTACGAGGGATTCCTGGTGGCTGACCCAGCGGACTGTCCCGGTAGGCGTCGGGAACGTCGTGGACATTGAGCATTGGCGGGTACAGGTCCGCCTAGGCACGTCGTCAGAGGCGCTGCGGACCTTCGAGCTGCGGCGGGACCCGTTGGCGGAGCAGTGGCTGTTGGAATCCATCACGGAAAACTAGCGGAGGTTTCGGGGATCATTCATGCCAACCCGTTCCGGGCCCGGCACTTTCTCCTGAGTAGGGTTGGGGGCATGAATGATCCGGCCCCGCTTCCTGGCCGCCATGACCGAGTGCGGCACGGTAGTGGGCGGCTGTCATGGCGAGCCCTATGGATCCTTGCCGTTGTGTTCACCGTTGCGACAACGGGATCTCTGGTGCTGGTTGCCCTCGATCTCGTCATCGGCCGACCGGCTGCCGGCGATATCTTCATCGCTTTCCTGAATAGTCTGGTGGCCTTGGTGTTGTGGCGCCGGATTTCTGAACAAGCGCGGGCATGACTGCGTAGAATCGATATTGCGGACGTGAGGGCGCGCTTAGCGTCAACTGAAACGATCCCCCACGTCCTGATTAGGTGATTAGTTTGCGATACCGCGGACGAGGTCCCAGATAACCGGGATCAGGGCCGAGACCACCACGCTTGCTGTGTTTACCCACAGGTGGACGGTCTCGGCTTTCCAGGTTTCGGACTGAACTTCACTCACTAATATCACCCCCTCTCTCTCGTGAAAATGCCAGAGAACAACTCGTTCAGGTCAATCTGTCCCTTCGAGGGCTTATCGAACGGCCCTTTTAGGCTGTAGTGACGCTCTGTGAACGTGATCTGCTCTGTTCCGTAGTCTTCCCTGGTCCTGTTTTCGAACGTGATCAGTTCGTGGTTCTGCAGGTCTTTGATGCCGTCGGTAAGGACATCTGGAGAAAATCCGTACCACTTCTTGACGAGACGACCGGGCAAATAGAAGCCAGGACGTAAGGACCGCGCCACGAGAAGGACGGCTTTGCCCGGCACGGTAAGTTCTCGGTACCAGTTATCCGTCCAGTACTCCAAGGGCAGTGTGAAATATTTTCCCGCCGGCGCCGTGTAGGGTTCTTCCTTACCGTTCTCATGGAGGGTCGTGATTTTGGCTTGTTTGGACTCTCGTTCGCGGAGAATGAGCTTCCGTTCGGCTAGTTTGGCCCAGCACCGGGACACAGCGTCCTTCCCGTAGGGGCCGTCCCCGAGCCCCATGGCACGTGACCAAACAGCGGCATCACGTTTGGTGTCCCACGGGGTGGCTGATGCGGCTAGCCGGTGGAGCAGATACAAGTCCAATGAACGACCGTTACTTGAGTTGATGAGGGCTCCGAGCGCACCTGGTGTTTTCCCTTCCAGGAGTTGAACGAAGTCGGTCCGGATTGGAACGTTCTTCTTCCGTTTGGAGTCGTCCAGCAGGGTTTGTATCGATTTGTCCTGCAATAGGGTTCGCGTTGCCTTGTCTTGAAGCTGTCTGGGTTGCTTTGTCATTCCTTGATCTAAGCACTAGAAGTCGCGGCGAACGGTTGCGCTTCTATGGGTGAGATGCGGTCTTGGCGGGTGCTATATAACGACCGTTAACAAATTCCAAATAGGATTACCGATGCAAACACCTGTTAACAATGCCAAAAGGCCAGTCGTCGCTTAAGCCGCCAACTCCCGCCGTGGGGGAAGATCACCCATGCGACTTGAAATATTTTGCCGGGTATCGCCCGCCGCCAACGTAGGCCCGCCTGGCGGCCCTGTAGGGGCCTACCGCCGCTAGGCTGGATCAGTGGAACTAACAGGCACTATTGAGGCCCCCGACGGCAGCCGAGAGCGCATATCGGCAATTGGTGAGGACTACCCCGCAGCGCACGCGGCGCTCTTGCAG